>NZ_DFBY01000027.1:373-176376 GCF_002366815.1 Psychrobacter sp. UBA3068
TTTTGAGTTAGTCATAAAAAAGCCGTTCTCTTAGAGGATGGCTTTTTTTATGGGGGCGGGGAAGTGCTACATACGTGATAAAGCAAAAATAGAGTGCTTATTTTTCAAACACACTACCGGCTCACATCCACGTTTATTTGTTCTCATTGGTATTGTAATCTGTGACGTTGCTTGCTATATTAACGCTGCTTCTTATAAGCCGTGCAGGTTAGCGGTTTTGACAAAAGACTGACTGACAAACAGCAGTCTGGTATAAGAGGCAAGTTAGGGTAATAAAACAATTTTACCGCTAAGGGCTTGCATTTTATGCTAAATATTGTATAATGCTGTCCTTTACACCCATAGGCGATTGGCTCAATTGGTAGAGCATCGGTCTCCAAAACCGAGGGTTGTAGGTTCGAGTCCTACATCGCCTGCCATCTTCTTATCATTTCTTTGTTGTACCTCACCATCTCCGAAGCGAGTTCTTTATGAGCAATAATCAAGATAACCTCGAGACTAAGTTATCTGATGCCAAGGCGGTTGCTGGTGGAATGCTGTCTAAAGATAAGCATGTTTCAGCGGGTAATAATTCTGCTGTTGAAGTTGCTAAGACGGGCTCAATAAAAGATTTGATTTTGTGGCTTCTTGCCGCAGTGCTTTTGATAGGCGCAACGTTAGTTAATCAGTATTTACCCGGTTATTGGCAACCCGCCAATGATGTCTGGGTACGTATTGGTATCATCGTTGCCCTCATTGTAGTTGCAGTTGTGTGCTTGGCGTTAACGCATCAAGGTCGCGCTTTTAAAATATTGTTAAAAGACGCCGCTGTTGAGCTTCGCCGAGTGACATGGCCAAGTAAAGACGAAACCTTCCAATACACATGGCAAGTTATTGTCGTGATTGCTATTGTCGGGTTTTTCGTGTGGTTACTAGATAACTTTTTTAATTGGTTCGTTGGCATATTTATTGGTTAAGTGTTTTGAAGTTGATCGTGTATTACGATTGCCTTTCATTTAAATACTGCCACTCAAATTTTTACTTATAACGATTAGGAGCGTGATATGCGTTGGTATATTGTCCAAGCGTTTTCAGGATATGAAAAACAAGTACAACGTTCATTAACTGATCGTATTAATCGTAGTGACTTCGCTGAGTCGTTCGGTGATGTGTTGGTTCCTACTGAAGAAGTCGTTGAAATGAAAGACGGCAAAAAACGTAAGAGCGAGCGTAAGTTCTTTCCAGGATACGTATTGATCCAGATGGACATGAACGATAATACTTGGCACATCGTTAAAGACTGCCCACGTATTATGGGCTTTGTAGGTGGCACACCTGAAACGCCAGCGCCCATTACGCAAGTAGAAGCCGATCGTATCTTAAATCGTCTCAATCAGACTGAAACTGACCCACGTCCTAAGACGCTATTTGAACCAGGCGAAGAATTGTTGGTTATTGATGGTCCATTCACTGACTTTAAAGGGTTGGTAGAGAAAGTGGACTATGAGAAATCTAAGCTACATCTAACGGTAAACGTATTTAATCGACCGACTCAGGTTGAGCTTGAGTTTAGTAAAGTTGAGAAACTGGACTAAACCCGCAAAAATTTCATCAACCGGGGAGCTGTTAATCCGCACTGTGTCTACACAGGATTGATTTGGCGCTATCACCCATTTAGGAGAAAATCATGGCTAAGAAGATTGATGGTTACATCAAACTGCAAGTGCCTGCAGGCAAAGCAAATCCTTCACCACCTATTGGTCCAGCATTGGGTCAAAAAGGCGTGAACATCATGGCGTTCTGTAAAGAATTTAACGCTGCAACCTCAGGTCAAGAGCCGGGTCTACCGATTCCAACTGAGATCACTGTATACAGCGATAAGTCTTTTACCTTCATCATGAAATCACCACCAGCTGCGTACTTACTACGTAAGGCTGCTGGTATTGCTAAAGGTTCAGGTACACCAAACACCGCTAAAGTCGGTAAAGTTGATCGTGCGCAACTAGAAGAAATCGTTAAGACCAAAGATGCAGACTTAACTGCTGCTGATCTTGATGCTGCTGTCCGTACCATCGCTGGTACCGCTCGTTCAATGGGTATTACCGTGGAGGGTGTATAATGTCTAAGCTAACCAAACGTCAAAAAGAAATTCAAAGCCGTATTGATAACGAAAAACAATACACTATGGAAGAAGCCGTTCAAATCTTAAATGATTTGCCTGCGCTAAAATTCAAAGAGTCTATTGATATCGCAGTAAACTTGGGCGTTGACCCACGTAAATCTGATCAAGTGGTTCGTGGCGCTACCAACCTACCTGCTGGTACTGGTAAAACCAAACGCGTTGCTGTATTCGCTCAAGGCGCTGCTGCTGAAGCTGCTAAAGAAGCTGGTGCAGACATCGTTGGTTTTGAAGATCTTGCAGAAGAAATCAAAGCTGGCAACATGGACTTTGATGTTGTTATCGCCGCTCCTGATGCGATGCGTGTTGTTGGTCAGTTGGGTACGATCCTAGGTCCACGTGGCCTGATGCCTAACCCAAAAGTCGGTACAGTAACGCCAAACGTTGCTGAAGCTGTGACAAACGCGAAAGCCGGTCAAGCACAGTACCGTGTAGATAAAGCGGGTATTATTCATACCACTATCGGTCAAGTTGGTTTTACTGCTGAGCAAGTAATCCAAAATGCTGAAGCACTAATTACCGATCTAAAACGTGCTAAACCTGCTACTTCTAAAGGTACTTTCATCAAGAAAATCACCTTGTCTAGCACGATGGGTCCTGGTCTAAGTATTGATCCAGTTCCATATCGCACAGCAAAATAATTAAGTATATGCCTTTATTTGACAATTTCAAATAAAGGCGACAAAAGTCTTTTAAAGAATTAGGTCAGTGTAGCATACGCTATGCTGTCTAAGACCGTAGGTAGAGAGCGGTTTTGCGTTATTGATAGTGATTTTTGGATTATTAGTAATAACCACGAGCTGCTTTTGTTAATCGACAAAAGATGAAAATCTTAGTTGTCCTACGCAGACGGTGACCCACCCAGTTGTTGATAAGAGCCGATAGTTTAATCTATCACTTGATGTCATTCTGATAACGGTGCCGTAATCAGTCGTTATGAGTAGATTTTATTTTTATATTATTTACAAATAACGTGTCGTATCAAGTCAGTCTAAGCCAGACGTTTAATAAATGAAAACTTAGGTTTTTAAGTATTGAAGTACTGAGCTGATTGATAAGATTAAAGGAGTCAACTTATGGCATTAACGCTAGAGCAAAAACAACAAGTTGTGGCTGAAGTGTCTGAAGTTGCTGCTAATGCTTACTCAGCAGTAGCTGCCGAATATCATGGTATTGGTGTTGCAAAGCTTACTAAGCTGCGCGAACAAGCCCGTGAGAAAGGCGTGGTTTTGAAAGTGGTAAAAAATACCCTAGCAAAACGCGCTTTTGAAGGCACTAAGTTTGAGAGCATGTCAGACCGTATGACTGGTCCACTACTTTTGGCTTTCTCTATGGAAGATTTGGGATCTGCAGCTCGAGTCGTTTTCGACTTTAGCAAAGAGAACAAAGCTTTAGAGACCAAATTGGTATCAGTCGGTGGTGAAGTTTATGGTCCAGAAGAGCTAGAGCGCGTATCGAAGCTACCAACTCGCGACGAAGCAATCTCTATCTTGATGGCTACTATGAATGCACCAGTGACCAAGCTTGTCCAGACTATGAACGCTGTTCCTGGCAAGTTCGTTCGCACGGTAGCGGCAATCAAAGACGCAAAAGAAGCTGCTTAATTGCTTGTTTTAACGTAACTTTGACATCGCTGGTTACATTTTTTTGTCAACCCTATTTTCAAATTTGGCAAGTAATCAAAGCGATATTAAAATCAATTAATTTTTATCAGATAACGGAGAGTTCTCATGGCACTATCTAAAGATGATGTGTTAAACGCAATCGCTGAAATGTCAGTAATGGATATCGTTGAATTAATCAGCGACATGGAAGAAAAATTCGGCGTAACAGCTGCTGTTGCTGCTGCACCTGCTGCTGCTGGTCCTGCTGCTGCTGCTGCTGAAGAAAAAGACGAGTTTGACGTTGTTCTTGCCAGCTTTGGCGAGAAGAAAGTTGGCGTAATTAAAGCCGTACGTGAAGCTACTGGTCTTGGCCTAAAAGAAGCGAAAGATTTGGTTGAAAGTGCTCCAGCACCAATCAAAGAAGGCGCATCTAAAGCTGAAGCTGAAGAGTTGAAAAAGAAACTTGAAGAAGCTGGTGCAACTGTTGAACTAAAATAAGTTTAACGCTGTACGAAAAAAAGCTGGTAATGCCTTGCATTGCCAGCTTTTTTTTACTATAATTCGTAGCTTGACCTTTTGTGTCTGCCAACATACGTATGCAACATCACGGTGGATACCCATCAAAAGGACAGACGATATACATGCAAGCACACATGCCAGTTTTTGAAATCAGTTAATATGAGCTAAACGTCCGTAGATGTTTGGCATTTTTTTGTGTCTGCATGCTTTCCCATTAACACTATAGTTTATACTGATTCTAAAAGTTATAGTTATCCCTATTATTAATTCTAAAAAGCTACTGATCTTAGGTTATCCATTTAGCATGGTTTGCTGTCAGTATGTAGCCTTGTAGACGGTACCCGTCAGTGATGACGTGAGTTTTCCATGACGAGCTGTCTAAATGCAAAATGGGGCTTGATGACAGATAGCTTGGAAAAATCCGAGTAGTCATATTTTTTTGTAAGGTTGTTTGTGACTGATGCCGTAAGGGCAATAGACTGTATGATATTGAATTTTTTGGTATGGGTAGTCATATAGACTTATTTAGATACCGATTATACGATTAAGTGCAGTGTGCTAAACAAGCACTGATTAGTAAAGTAGTCGTTGATAAAAAGATATGAGTTGAACACGAACACCCGTTTTATATTATCGTTTACGTCGCTAAGTTTGCATTGTATTTATGCAGGTTGGCCGCGCTTTTAATTTGTTTCCACGTTTACTGTAAGGACTCTCGATGGCATATTCTTATACTGAAAAAAAGCGTATTCGCAAAAGTTTTGCTGAATTGCCCACTGTGATGGACATTCCCTATTTGCTGTCTATCCAAGTAGATTCTTATGAGCAATTTTTGCAAGAGCATAAAAAGCCAAAAGCTCGTGAGAATACTGGTTTGCAAGCTGCGTATTCCTCTATTTTCCCAATTGAGAGTCACTCTGGTAATGCTGAGTTGCAATTTGTTGAGTACTATTTAGGTACGCCAGAATTTGATGAGCGCGAGTGTATTTTGCGTGGTTCAACGTTTGCTGCGCCTATGCGTGTCAAAATCCGCTTAATCATCAAAGATAAAGACAGTAAAGACAAAGACAGTAAAGCTGCGATCAAAGACATCCGTGAGCAAAGCGTTTACATGGGTGAGATCCCGTTGATGACAGCGAACGGTACCTTTATTATCAATGGTACTGAGCGTGTCATCGTATCACAGCTACATCGTTCACCAGGTGTCTTCTTTGATCATGATAAAGGCAAGTCACACTCAAGTGGTAAAGTACTGTATAACGCCCGCATCATCCCTTATCGTGGCTCATGGTTAGATTTTGAATTTGATGCGAAAGACTTAGTATTTGCTCGTATTGACCGTCGTCGTAAGCTATTGGCTTCTATCATTCTGCGGGCACTCGGTCTGACGACTTCTGAAATCTTAGATCTGTTCTTTGATAAAGTAAGCGTTTACAAAGGCGAAGAGCAGTTTGAGATTGATCTGGTGGCTGATCGCTTGCGTGGCGAGATGGCACAGTTTGATATCGTTTCACCTGAAGGTGAGGTGATTGTTGAGCAAGGCAAGCGTATTAATGCACGCCGTATTCGTCAGCTTGAAGAAGCAGGTATGACGAAGATTGCTGTGCCTGATGAATATCTCTATGAGCGTATTTTGGCTGAAGATATCGTCGTGAATGATGAAGTCATCGCTCGCGCCAACACGCTCATTGATCATGAACTATTGGTTAAATTAAACTCGTTTGAAGCCAGTGGCGCTATTAAAGAATTCAGCATTCTATTCACGAATGACATCGATCAGGGTAGTTATATCGCAGATACGCTACGTGCTGACAGTACGTCAACCCGTGAAGAAGCGTTGATTGAAATCTATAAAGTCATGCGTCCAGGTGAGCCACCAACAGTTGAGACGGCTGAAAAATTGTTTGAAAGCATGTTCTTTAACGCTGATCGTTATGACTTATCAAATGTCGGTCGTATGAAGTTTAACCGCCGCCTTGGTTTAGAGTTTGATAATACAGATGATCCGGATGTTCAACGCGAACGCAGTGTGTTAACCAACGAAGACATCGTTAATGTACTAAAAGAGCTGATTGAGATTCGTAATGGTCGCGGCGACGTTGATGATATTGACCATCTTGGTAACCGCCGTATTCGCTCAGTAGGTGAGATGGCAGAAAACCAATTCCGTGTTGGCCTAGTACGTGTTGAGCGTGCGGTCAAAGAGCGTTTAAGCTCAGCGGAATCAGATAACTTGTCGCCACAAGATTTGATTAACTCTAAGCCTGTAGCGGCTGCGGTGAAAGAATTCTTTGGTTCAAGCCAGTTGTCACAGTTTATGGATCAGAACAACCCGTTGTCTGAAGTTACCCATAAGCGCCGTGTATCAGCACTAGGTCCTGGTGGTCTGACTCGTGAACGTGCAGGCTTTGAAGTACGTGACGTACATGACACGCATTATGGCCGTGTCTGCCCGATTGAGACTCCTGAAGGTCCAAACATTGGTCTGATCAACTCACTAGCGACATTTGCTAAAACCAATAGCTTTGGTTTCTTAGAAACGCCTTATCGCCGTGTGGTTAATGGTCAAGTGACCGATGAGATCGAGTATCTGTCAGCGATTGAAGAAGTGGGTACTGTCATTGCACAGGCCGACTCCCCGATGACCAAAGACGGCGCGTTAAGTGACGAGATGGTTAGTGTACGTAGCTATGGTGAATTTGTTCGTATGCCAGCTGACAAAGTGACGCATATGGATGTGTCACCAAGTCAGGTTGTCTCGGTCGCAGCAGGTCTTATTCCGTTCCTAGAGCATGATGATGCTAACCGTGCCTTGATGGGCTCGAACATGCAGCGTCAGGCTGTTCCTACGCTACGTGCTGATAAGCCGTTAGTAGGTACTGGTATGGAGCGTCACGTTGCTCGTGACTCTGGTGTTTGTGTGATCGCTAAGCGTGGCGGTGTGATCGAAGATGTTGATGCATCACGTATCGTTGTTCGTGTCAACGAAGACGAGATGACTGCTGGTGAAGCGGGTATTGATATCTATAACTTGATTAAATACACACGTTCTAACCAAAACACCTGTATCAACCAACGTATCATTGTTAACCAAGGCGACGAGATTGCCCTAGGTGATATCTTAGCTGATGGTCCATCAACGGATCTTGGTGAGCTAGCACTAGGTCAGAACATTCGCATCGCATTTATGCCGTGGAATGGTTACAACTTCGAAGATTCAATCTTGCTGTCTGAAAAAGTGGTGAAAGAAGATCGTTTTACTACCATTCATATCCAAGAATTGACGTGTGTGGCTCGTGATACCAAACTAGGTACAGAAGAGATCACGGCTGACATTCCAAACGTTGGTGAAGCCGCGTTATCAAGCCTTGATGAAGCAGGTATCGTCTATATCGGTGCTGAAGTTGACGCTGGTGATATCCTAGTGGGTAAAGTCACGCCAAAAGGCGAGACGCAATTAACGCCAGAAGAGAAATTGCTACGGGCTATCTTTGGCGAAAAAGCGGCTGACGTAAAAGACACGTCACTACGTGTACCGACCTCTAGTAAAGGTACGGTTATCGATGTACAGGTCTTCACCCGTGATGGCGTCGAAAAAGACGCACGCGCAAGAGCGATTGAAAAGTCGCAACTTGACAGCTATCGTAAAGATTTAAAAGAAGAACTACGTATCTTTGAAGAAGCAGCTCGTGGTCGTATTGGTACGCTGTTAGATGGTCAAAAAGTTAGTGGCGGTGCTGGTCTAAAAGCTGGTACGGTCATGGCGTTGGCTGATATGAAAGATATGAGCCTTGAGACGTTGCTTGATATCCAACCAGTTGAAGAGGAAATCTCTGAGCGTCTCACGCAAATCGCTGACTACTTGGTTGATAAGCAAAAAGACATCGATGTGAAATTTGCTGAGAAAAAACGCAAATTGACTGCTGGTGATGACTTGCAACATGGTGTACAAAAAATCGTTAAGGTTTATCTAGCGGTTAAGCGTCGTATTCAGCCGGGTGATAAGATGGCTGGTCGTCATGGTAACAAAGGTGTGGTATCGCGCATCATGCCGGTTGAAGACATGCCTTATGATGAAAATGGTAATACCGTTGACATCGTATTGAATCCACTTGGTGTACCATCTCGTATGAACATCGGTCAGGTTCTAGAGACGCATTTGGGAATGGCGGCAAAAGGCTTGGGCGAGAAGATTGACGGTATGCTCAAATCTCAAGCAGCGATCAAAGAGCTCCGTGACTTCTTGGACAAAATCTATAACCAAGTCGGCGGTGAGCAAGTTGATCTTGATAGCTTGAGTGATGATGACATCATGGCGCTAGCAGACAACCTACGTGGCGGTGTACCGATGGGTACGGCAGTATTTGACGGCGCAAGAGAAAGCCAAGTCAAAGACTTGCTAGAGCTTGCTGGTATGGATCGCGATGGTCAGCAAACCTTATATGATGGTCGTACTGGTCAGAAATTTGACCGTAAAGTGACGGTTGGCTACATGTACATGCTCAAATTGAACCATTTGGTTGATGACAAAATGCATGCGCGTTCAACGGGTTCTTACTCACTAGTCACGCAGCAGCCACTTGGCGGTAAAGCTCAGTTTGGTGGTCAGCGCTTTGGTGAGATGGAAGTGTGGGCACTAGAAGCTTATGGTGCGACCTATACGTTGCAAGAGATGTTGACTGTGAAGTCAGATGACGTTGAAGGCCGTACCCGTATGTACAAAAACATTGTTGATGGTGAGCAGTACATGGATCCAGGTATGCCTGAATCGTTTAACGTATTGACCAAAGAAATCAAATCACTGGGTATTAATATTGAGTTAAAACAAAGCAACTAACCCCGTTGTTTAACTTAGTTGTCCACTAAAGGCAGCCTGCTTTATTGCTGCTGCTTTTAGTGATTTGTCTCAACCCTATTCATTGCCTTCATTCATCTTATCTGCGTCAATAGATTGCAGTCAGATGATTATAAAGATAACGGAGAAGCAACTTGAAAGATTTACTCGATATCATGCAAAGCCCTGCCGGCAACGGTAATCAAGAGTTTGATAGCATTCAAATTACTTTAGCCTCACCTGACGTGATCAAATCATGGTCACATGGCGAAGTAAAAAAGCCTGAAACCATTAACTATCGCACGTTTAAGCCTGAACGTGATGGTCTGTTTTGTGCCAAGATTTTTGGCCCAGTAAAAGATTTTGAATGTCTATGTGGTAAGTACAAGCGCCGTAAGTTCCAAGGCGTTATCTGTGAAAAATGTGGTGTTGAAGTCACCACCGCTAAAGTCCGCCGTGACCGTATGGGTCACATTGACCTAGCCAGTCCTGTGGCACACATTTGGTTTTTAAAATCATTACCTAGCCGCATCGGTCTATTGCTAGACATGACGCTGCGTGATATTGAGCGCGTACTGTATTTTGAAAGCTACATCGTCACTGAGCCTGGCCTGACTTCTTTAGAGAAGTACCAGTTGCTGGATGATGAAGATTATTACAAAGCCCTAGAAGAATTTGGTGACGAATTCACGGCTAAGATGGGTGCTGAAGCGGTTCAAGACTTATTAAAAGATATCGACATGGATATCGAAATTGATGAGCTGCGTGAAGCGATTCCGCAAACAGGTTCTGAGACTAAGCTTAAAAAGATGTCTAAGCGTCTTAAATTATTAGAAGCGTTCCGCGATTCTAATAACAAGCCTGAGTGGATGGTAATGAATATCTTACCAGTACTACCACCAGATTTGCGTCCGCTAGTACCACTAGAAGGTGGCCGTTTTGCGACATCAGATCTAAACGATCTTTATCGCCGCGTAATCAACCGTAACAACCGTCTAAAGCGTCTGCTTGAGCTGAGCGCGCCTGACATCATCGTACGTAACGAAAAACGTATGTTGCAAGAGTCAGTGGATGCGTTGCTTGATAATGGTCGCCGCGGTCGTGCAATTACCGGCAGTAACAAGCGTCCATTAAAATCTTTGGCTGATATGATCAAAGGTAAGCAAGGTCGTTTCCGTCAGAACTTACTTGGTAAGCGTGTTGACTATTCTGGTCGTTCGGTCATCGTTGTTGGTCCAACACTACGTTTGCATCAGTGTGGTCTACCGAAGAAAATGGCACTAGAATTATTCAAGCCATTTACTTATAACAAGCTATTGTCTCATGGCCTTGCGACCACGATTAAAGCTGCCAAAAAGATGGTAGAGCGTGAAGAGCCACAAGTTTGGGACATGCTGGCCATGGTTATCCGTGAGCATCCAGTACTACTTAACCGTGCGCCAACACTTCACCGTTTGGGTCTACAGGCATTTGAGCCAGTATTGATCGAAGGTAAAGCGATCCAGTTGCATCCGCTTGTTTGTACCGCGTTCAACGCTGACTTTGATGGTGACCAAATGGCCGTTCACGTGCCATTGACACTAGAAGCACAGCTTGAATCACGTGCCTTGATGATGTCGACCAACAACATCTTGTCACCTGCGAACGGTGATCCGATCATCGTACCATCACAGGATGTGGTACTAGGTCTGTATTACATCAGCCGTTCATCTATCAATGCTAAAGGCGAAGGCATGGTTTTTGCCACCGTCAATGAAGCATTGCGTGCGATTGGCTCAAACGATTTACATGTAAACGCTAAAATTAAAGTGCGTGCGACCGAAACGCATATTGATGAAGATGGTAACGAAACCAAAGAAATCAGCATGAAAGAAACGGTTGCTGGTCGTCTACTTATCTGGAACATCATGCCTAAAGGTATGGCGTTTGATGAGTGTAACCAAGAGATGACGAAGAAAAACATCTCGCGTCTGATCAACTCTTGCTACCGTAAAGTCGGCGTAAAAGAAAGTGTCATGTTTGCTGACCAATTGATGTATCTTGGTTTTGCTCAAGCGACGCTATCTGGTGTGTCTATCGGTATCGATGACATGGTCATTCCACCACTGAAAAAGCAAATCATTGAAGTGGCAGAAGGCGAAGTTCGCGAGATTGAAGATCAATTCGAGCAAGGTTTTGTGACCGCTGGTGAGCGTTATAACAAAGTGGTTGATATCTGGTCACGTACCAATGATAAAGTCGCAAAAGCAATGATGGACAACTTGGCGACTGATAAAGTCATCAACGCCCAAGGTGAAGAAGACGAGCAGAAGTCGTTCAACTCAATCTTCATCATGTCAGACTCTGGTGCTCGTGGTAGTGCGGCTCAGATTCGTCAGCTCGCAGGTATGCGTGGTCTAATGGCGAAACCAGATGGCTCAATCATTGAGACACCCATTAAGGCTAACTTCCGTGAAGGTTTGACCGTACTACAGTACTTCATCTCAACTCACGGTGCGCGTAAAGGTCTAGCAGATACGGCACTGAAAACGGCTAACTCAGGTTACCTGACCCGTCGTTTGGTTGATGTGGCACAAGATTTGGTTATTACCAGTGATGACTGTGGCACAGAAGAAGGCTTGCTCATGAAGCCGCATATCCAAGGTGGTGAAATCATCGAGAAACTCGGTGAGCTAGTACTTGGTCGTGTGACTGCTCGTGATGTGACTTATAACGATGATGACTCAAAAGTCTTGATCCCAGCGGGTACCTTGATCGATGAGCATTGGGTAAACGTACTTGATAATAATGCGATCGATGACATCTGGGTACGCTCAGTCATTACTTGTGATGTTGAGCATGGCGTATGTTCACAGTGTTATGGTCGTGATCTTGCCCGTGGTCATAAAGTGAATATCGGCGAGTCAGTCGGTGTCATGGCCGCTCAGTCTATCGGTGAGCCTGGTACTCAGTTAACCATGCGTACGTTCCACGTGGGCGGGGCAGCCAGCTCAGCGTCTGTGGACAACAGCATCTCTGTACGTAATGCTGGTCAAGCGCATTTTGAAAACATGAAAACGGTACAGCATACAGACGGTCACTTGGTCATCGTATCGCGTTCAGCGGAAATCGCCTTGACCGATGAGCTTGGCCGTGAGCGTGAGCGCTATAAAGTACCGTATGGTTCAAGCGTACTTGTGAAAGATGAAGAGCAGGTCGAAGGCGGTCAAACCATCGCTAAATGGGATCCGCACACGCATCCTATTATTACAGAATTCGCTGGTACAGCACGCTTCAGTGATATCATTGATGGTTCAACGGCGACGGTCAAAGTCGACGATGCAACTGGTATGAGCTCATTTGAGATTCTAGCGACTCGTGACCGTTCAAGCTCAGCAAAAGACTTACGTCCTGCGATTATCTTGAACACTGACGAAGGCAAAGAAGTGGTTTACTTCTTACCAGCTGAGACCATCATTCGCGTCAGCGATGGTGAAAAAGTTGCAGCAGGTTCGATCTTGGGCCGTGTACCACAAGCGTCTTCTGGTACCAAAGATATTACCGGTGGTCTGCCACGTGTGGCTGACTTGTTCGAAGCACGTCGTCCAAAAGATCACGCCATCATGGCAGAGATGACTGGTGTGGTGAGCTTCGGTAAAGAGACCAAAGGTAAAAACCGCTTCATTATTACCAATGAAGATGGCGAGGTTCATGAAGAGCTGATCCCGAAATGGCGTCAAATCAACGTCTTTGAAAACGAGACAGTAGCACGTGGTGAGATTATCGCTGATGGTCCACAAAACCCGCACGATATCCTACGTCTAAAAGGTCAGACTGCGCTTGCTGATTATATCGTTAACGAAGTACAGGACGTTTATCGTCTGCAAGGTGTGAAAATCAACGATAAGCACATCGAAGTTATTATTCGTCAGATGTTGCGTAAAGTTGAAATCACCGATGGCGGCGATTCAAGCCACTTCAAAGGCGATCAGGTAGAGTATGCGGATATCAAAGCATTGAATGCGAAGCTAGAAGCGGAAGATAAATTCCCAGTACAGTATGAGCGTCAATTGTTAGGTATTACCAAAGCCAGCTTGGCTACTGAAAGCTTTATCTCAGCGGCTTCGTTCCAGGAAACAACCCGTGTACTAACTGCTGCTGCCGTAACTGGTAAAGTGGATGAGTTACGCGGCCTGAAAGAAAACGTGGTCGTTGGTCGCTTGATTCCTGCCGGTACTGGTCTTGCTTATCACAAGACACGTAAAGAAAAAGCGGATCAGAAGCTACAAGATAAAGATCTGAATGCCGCCTTTGATATGGGCGCAAGCACGGATAGCAAAGATTTTGCTAGCTTTGATGAAGCCTTTGCTCAAGAATTAAATCAAGATAATTAATCTTATTAACTGTTTTTGATACTTTCTTAATGTGATAAAAAAGCCAGCTTATAAGCTGGCTTTTTTGCGTTTTTAAACATTTAAATCGTCAAAAAATTGAGTGTGAATCTACATTTGGTAGGCTGAGTAGAGATGACGTGGTCACGTTGTGGTTCGGCTGTTATAATTTCTAAGAAAATCGGTCCAGTTAATAGTACACTTAAAGCATCACGTGATAAGTTATGACTGTACCAACTGGTCAGTGTTTATTGTCAATACAAGGATAAATAGCAAATGGCAGGTAAAACCCGTGTTGCCAAATATCAAGCAGATCGAACCAATCAAAAGTTATATTTCTGTCGTTTATCTTGCCAATCTGCAGGAAGTACCAATGATAAGCAGTTATACCAAGCCCATTGTGAGACTGCTATTTTTCATTTACATGGTGCTTTATTGGCATTTATTCAGGAGCTTGGTCATTTTTATAGTTTAAACATGACAGCGCCCACATTAATAGATATCGAGCAAGCCTTAAGCGAGCGGACACAGGTGTCGCCGGAAATTCAGCGCTTGCAGCAGTTACAACAACAAGGTTTTCTGGCCAATATAGAGCGTGCTTATCAGCGCTGTTTATATGCGGTACCGCCCGATACTATCGTTGATGAAAGGCCAAGTGATAATACGGCGGGATCAGCGGATCTGATTGTCAACGTTGTGACTTTGTCAAACCAGTGGTTACCGGATGAGGCGACCATACGCGAATGGCGCCAGCAGCTTTTAGAGCTTATCGAGCAGTTACGTGCTGGTATGGTTGAGTTTTAGGAGGGATAGGATTTTCAAAGGTTAAAAAAAGCGTGTTTAGTAATCACTAAACACGCTTTTTTTTGTGTGAGTTGTCACCGTACTTAAGGTATGATTTACTCGGGTATTGGTGGCATCTCATCAACGGGTGTCACTGAGAGTGGATTTTGCGGGGCACTATCATTATTACGGCTGTCATTCGATTTTGCTGCCTGTAAGTTACCTGTCTCCTCAGTTGCTTCAGGGGCTGATGGTTTGCGCTGCTGAGTTTGGGTTTTGACGGGCTGTAAGGTGCTGGTGTCAGAAGCCTCATCATCACTCGCCACACCATCATCAGTCATTTCTATCAATTTTTGCTGCTGCTTTTGAGACTTTGAGCGGTTATTGATAGATACCCACTGATTGGGTGCGTCTTTGAGCTGAGCTTTCATAAAGTCCATCCAGACGGGCAGAGCTGCCACACCACCATACTCACGGCGGCCCATCGTAGCTGGTTGATCGAACCCCATCCATACCACAGTAACATTGGTAGGATGAAATCCTGCAAACCATGCGTCTTTAGCTTCGTTGGTTGTACCGGTTTTGCCGCCGATATCATCACGACCCAGAGCTTTTGCTCGTACGGCTGTACCGCGTTGCACCACATCGCGTAAGATATCGGCCATCTCAAACGCTACTCTAGGCTTTAAGATTCTCGGGGCTTGTTTGGCCACTGTATACTGCACAGCAGGCGCTTGTAAGCGATCTGATTGTGGACTAGCATCAGTCACGTCTACATTGATTTGGGTGTTTTCTTCATTGCTCTTTAATGCTTGGCTTTCAGCAGTTATTGCCGCATCAGTGGTACTGTTTTCGCCTTCATTTGACTGACGATGCTCTTCGATTAGCGTTTTATTGAGGGTTTCGAGTTGTTCGTTAAAACACAAAGCGCACGCTTGGCGCGGGTTGGCTTGAAATAATAGCTCATTCTTATAGTTATAAATTTGTTCAATAAAGTAAGGTTGTATGCGGTGACCACCATTGGCAAAGGTGGAGTAGGCCGTTGCCATCTGTAATGGCGTTGCTTGCCCCGCCCCTAGTGCTAATGACAACGTCGTCGGCAACTTCTCTTTATCAAGACCGAACTCATCCAATAGGCTGCGCACATCAGAGATACCGATGGCTTGTAGAAGGCGAATAGAAACCAGATTGCGAGACAAATACAGCCCGCGACGTAGCGTGATGTCGCCTAAAAAACGCTCGTCAGAGTTTTTAGGTTTCCAGTCTCCTACTTGGATAGGGCGATCCGAGACAATACTATCTGGACGATAGCCTTTTTCTAACGCTGCTGTATACACCAGGGGTTTAATGGTTGAGCCAGGTTGCCGCCAGCCTTGTAAGGCGCGGTTAAACTTACTATGGTTAAAGTCAAATCCACCGACCAAGGCGTTTACCGCCCCAGTTTCTGGATCTAATGACACCAGACTGCCTTGTATGTTTGGTATTTGACTCAGCTGCCAACTGCCATTAGCGGTAGGTATCACGCGAATGATATCGTTTTGACTGACAATTTGACTGGCGTTCGTAGGGGGGTAGCCGATACGATCAGCAGAAATGTATTTGGCTGCCCAGCTCATCTCAGGCCAGTTAACGGTTATATTTTTACCTGATTGCAAGGTTGCATCAAAGCTTTGGGCGTTAACCTGAGTGACTTTGGCAGGATACATATTGCTGTAACGGCGGAAATTCTCTAAAGGTTCATCATTTGCTTCTGCCCCGCGCCAGCCGTGGCGATGCTCGTAAGCGACCAAGCCTGTTAGAATAGCCGCTTCTGCCGCTGTTTGTGCTTCGCTATCCACGGTAAGACGTACGCGCCAACCACTGTGCATCACTTGCTCACCGTAGCGTTCGACCAAGGTAGCGCGAGTCATTTCTGCCAAATATGGCATATTAACGTCAAGCTTCTCTTGATAAAGGTTGATGCCTACTGGTGAATTAACGGCTTCGTCATATTGGGCTTTGGTGATATAGCCTAGCTCGTGCATGCGTCCAATGATCCAGTTGCGACGAGTCAGCGCGCGGCTAGGATTGGCCACAGGGTTGTATTTAGATGGCGCTTTTGGCAGACCGGCCAACATGGCCATCTCAGCAATAGTCAAATTTTCTAGTGATTTACTGTAGTATTTTTTGGCAGCAGCGCGGACACCATATGCGCCTTCACCCAAGTAGATTTTGTTGACATAAAGCGTCAAGATCTCATTTTTACTGAGTTCATCTTCGATCTTACGAGCCAAGAACAGTTCAGTCAGCTTACGATTTAGGGTGCGTTCTGGACTCAAAAAGTAATTTTTGGCCACCTGCATGGTGATGGTAGAGCCACCTGTCTGGCTATCATCATCAGTCACCACTTCGGTAACCGCACGGCCAAGTCCCTTAATACTAATACCACTGTGCTGAAAAAAAGAGGCGTCTTCTGCCGCTAAAAAAGCATGGGTGAGATCTTCAGGAATCTCATCAAAGGTAACGGGAAGCGATAAGCGATTGCCATATTGACCGATTAATTTATCGTCACTACTATAAACCTGTAATGGCATCTCAAAATTTGCTGTCTTAATTTCTTGTGTGCTAGGCAAAGTAGGGGATAAATACATTGCCATACCGTAAAAACCGATAGGCACAGCAAGCGCTAAAACCACTGCTAACGCTAAGCAGGCGATAAAAAGTCCCACTAAAAAATGAATGAGACGTGCGGTAGCAATTTTTTTGGTCATAGTAAGGCTTATCAATTAAAATTTGCAACAGGTAAGGCATTATACCTTGAACAAAATAAGAGGTCATAATAAATGTGTAAGTTAGCCTTAACAGCCAATTTAAACGCTTGAATCTATCTATTAAGTAAAGTATTGTGTTCAATTATTACAAATAACTATCAAAGTGTACACTTAATATAAGGTATAGAGCTTGTGAGGCTATTTACTTCCAAAAGTCAACATTTGATTGGCGTGGATATTTGTGCCACCTCAGTAAAGTTGGTTGATATACAGCGCCAACAGGGCATGTTTCACTTAAAATCTTATGGTATTGAGGGACTTCCGGAAGGAGTAGTCGTCGATAAGCTTTTAGTAGACACTGAAGCGGTTGGCAATGTGATTGCGACTTTGGCTAGGCGCTGTCAGGCGACGGGTAGTCAGGCCGCCACGGCAGTATCAGGATCCGCAGTGATTACCAAAATTATTGATATGGACGCGGCGTTAAGTGATGTTGAGCGTGAAGCTCAAATACGTTTGGATGCCGATCAATACGTGCCGTATCCTTTAGAAGACGTGAATTTGGATTTTGAGGTGTTAGGTCCGTCTTTGTTAAGTGATGAGATGGTACAAGTATTACTTGCGGCCTCGCGCTCAGAAAATGTCGATCAACGTGTCGATGCTTTAACTTTCGGTGGTATGCAAACCAAAGTGATGGATATTGAATCCCATGCGATTGAGCGTGCGTTTGGACTGATGGTTGATAACTTACCAAATAATCCAGAGTTGGTGGCCTTGGTAGATATCGGCCATAATCAAACGACTTTGTATGTTGCTAAGAATGGCGAGTTTATCTATAGTCGCGAGCAATTATTTGGTGGCGTACAGTTGACAGAAGCGATTCAAAACCGTTATGGGCTCACGGCTGAAGAGGCAGATATCAGTAAGCGTGAGCGCACCTTACCTGATGATTACTATATTGATGTACTAACCCCATTTATCGAAAATACCATTCAACAAATCACTCGTTCACTACAGTTTTATTTCTCCTCAAGCCAGTACAGTAGTATCGATCATGTGGTACTGGCTGGTGGCAGTAGCTCTATCGCTGGTCTGGCAGGTATGGCACAACAAAAACTTGGTGTGACGGTCAGTATCGCCAATCCGTTTGTTAATATGACCATCGCGCCAAATATCGACAATGAACAACTGGCTATTGAGGCACCAAGCTTGATGGCGGCGTGCGGTCTTGCGTTAAGGAGCTTTGACTAATGGCTCGTATTAACCTTTTACCTTGGCGACAAGAAGAGCGCGAACGTCGCAACAAAGAATTTATAACATTAGTGGTCGCGGTGACTTTGCTCACTCTGTTGGTCGCCTTTGCTTCGTGGAGCTACTTTAACAATGAGCTTGATGAGCAGCTCGATGCCAACGCATTGATCGAACAAGAAAATGCTCGTTTAGACACAGCGCTCACTGAGATTGATAGTCTGGAGCAGCGCCGTGAAGACATTATCTCACGTATGCAGGTGATCCAAGACTTGCAGGGTCGACGCCCTGTACCAGTACGTCTGTGGGATGATCTTGCTAAAGCCATTCCCCCAGCATTGTACCTCAATAACCTCAAACGTGAAGGCGATACGCTCACTTTGACGGGTCTGGCAGACAACCCAAATGTAGTCTCAAGCTTGATTCGCAATCTTGATAACAGTAAGTGGATGGGCAACTCTGCGGTGAGTAACATTCAACAAAATATCAGTGCGTATGAAACAGCGCCAGCGCTTAATAATACGGTTACTGCTGGCGAGGCGCCGCGCCCTGTTTATCCTGAAGACAGTTATGTACAGTTTGTGGTAACGACGAAAGTGCAGTCAGAGACAGCCACATCTGCTGATGCTGAGCTGGGAGATGAGCTATGAAGCTTAGCCGCAAAAAAAGCCTGATCAAAACCAGAAAAACGGCGGTGACACCAAAGAAGCAGTTTGATCTAAATGAGTTTCGGCGCAGTTTTGAGTCTTTAGATTCCGAAAACTATGGCAGCTGGCCACTCCCAGTAAAAATAACCGTTATTGGGCTTATCATTGTCTTTATAGCGGCACTAGCGTGGGCGCTACCGATTAGCAGCAAGATTGATGAGATCAGCGCTGCCGAAAGTCAGCAGCAAACCTTGCTTGAGAGCTACCGTGAAAAAGAGTCACGCGCGCGCCACTTAAAAGCGTATCAAGCACAAGTTATCCAAATGGAGACGGAATTCAACACCTTACTCGATCAGCTACCAAAAGATACCCGTGTGTCAGAGTTGGTAGAAGGGATCAATATGACAGGGGTGGGCAGTAACATCCGTTTTCAAGACATTTCCGTCGAACCTGAGATTGAGAACGAGTTCTTTATTGAGCAGCCTATTCGCATTGCAGCTTTAGGTGAATATCATCAATTTGGCAGCTTTATCAGTGGTCTTGCCGCCTTACCACGAATTATTACCATGCACGACTTTGAGGTGAGTAATCCGCAGCCAACACTGGACGTCTTACCAGAGCTTAATCTGGTGCTACAAACCAAAACGTATCGCTCAAAAGAAGCGGCGCCTGAGGATGAAACTGGCGCTGCGACTGATAATGCAGGAGGCAACTAATGAGTAGCCAAAAATTGCCCATCCTACTGGTGTTAAGCGTTACTGTGTTATCAATGACGGGTTGTACTGACCGTATTGCCATGGCAGAGCAAGCAATGACTGACATACGCAATCAGCCTGCACAGCCTATTGAGCCGCCGCCCAAGGCGGAGCTGGTAGAGGACTTCGTTTACAGTGCTAGTGCGCAGCGTAGTCCATTTTTGCCACCAAGTTTGGTCAATGTAGAAGGCCCGACTACCTCAATTGACGGTGTGCGCCCTGATATTACCAGAGTAAAAGAACCGCTTGAGCAGTATGAGCTATCGCAACTGGTTTTTCGTGGTGTGGTGGTATCCCCCGAGGGACAGCGCTATGCGCTGATACAACGTCCTGATGGCTCGGTTGCTAGTGTTAAAGTAGGTGATTATCTTGGATTAAATGACGGCCGTATTGTTGAAATCACGCCGACCCAGATTAATTTGATTGAAATTGTGCCAGACAGCCGCGCAGGGTTCATTGAAAAACCCCAGTCGCTGGTATCCCCCATAAGCTAAGTCGGCAGATTTTTTGAGGAATAAGTAATGACAGTACGCAATAACAAGGTAATGATGATGAGCAACCGCGTGTCCTCTGCTTTTGCCATTTCAGCATTGGCAATCAGCATGGTAGCAGTGAGTAACAGTGCCCATGCTGTACAGCGTATTAACAACGTCACTGTGGTACAAACAGCGCCTGCGGTGACGCAACTGCGTTTGGGCTTTGCAGGCTTACCAGTATTACCGGCGGCTTATCAGCTGGATGATCCTAGCCGTTTGGTGCTAGATTTCGAACAAGTGCAAAACGGGTTGGCCAGTCGTTTCAATGAGTATAATGTTGGCGTGGTCAATGATGTTACGACGTTAAGTAGTGACAGTACCACGCGTCTTATCATTGGCCTCAAGCAGTCAGGCAGTTATACGACAGCGATTGAGGGCAATGATTTGTTGCTGACCATTACGGATCCCAATCGTCCAGTCGTGACCAGTGACCCTATTCAAGACGTGCTCAACGACAGTGATGACCTGACGACCACAGCTGTTGTCACACCAATCGTTGAGACCAGTGTGGCGCCTGTGGCTGCCGTCCGCACCACCAGTCGGGCAGTAGAAAAAAAGACCGTACCAGCCGATACGATGGTGGTTAGAGTCAATCCTCTACTCAATCCGCAGCTTGCCGCGTCACAAGTGAGTAAGCAGTACAGTTATGACGGTCTAAGCGCGGTCAATTTTGCGGCCGGGAATAATGGTGGTGGCAATGTCAGTATCGCCCTTGCCAACGAAGCCATTCCTGTGGATGTACAACGTCAAGGTAATAAGCTGGTTGTACGTTTGACAGGCAGTACGGTTCCAAGAAATTTACTACGTCGATTAAACATTAATAGTGGTCTTGTTAGTAGTATTGATACCAAGAACCAAGGCCAAAACGGTGTCATCACTATCAATATGGTCGATGATTACGAGTATCAAGCTTACCAATCGGGCAACCAGTTAAACATCAGTATCAATAAGCCTGAACTGCTACGCGAGCCGACGCTTGAAGAAAAAGTGTATAGCGGTGAGCGACTGTCTATGGAGTTCCAAGACGTTGAGATTCGTAGCGTTTTAGATATCTTAGCGCAGTTTACCGAGATGAATATTGTTGCTAGTGATTCGGTGTCTGGTAATATCACTTTGCGCCTAATCAATGTCCCATGGGATCAAGCACTTGATATTATTTTGAAAAGTAAAAACCTAGGCAAACGTGAAAATGGGAATGTCATCTTGGTGGCGCCAGCCACTGAGCTTGCTGAACAAGAAGCACGTGAGCTTGAGGCACAGCAAGCAGTTGAGTCTTTTGCCCCCCTACGCACTGAGTACATTCGCTTAAGTTATGCAAAAGCCCAAGATGTACTGACACTTATTTCTCAAGGTAGTGGCGCGTCTAGCGGTGGTAATAGTGGTATTGCCAATCGCGTTGACGACAATAATACGCTGTTATCCAATCGTGGAACGGTCACGGTCGATGAGCGCACCAATACGTTAATCATTAAAGATGTGGCTAAAAGTATTGAGAATATCCACAAATTAATCAGTAAAATCGACATTCCAGTTCGTCAGGTAATGATTGAAGCACGTATCGTCAGTGCCACTGATAGTTTTAGTAAAGAGATTGGGGTGCGTTGGGGTATCTTGTCAAATGGTGCGGCCAATAATCGTAATCTATTGGTTGGTGGTAGTAATCAGACCTTATGGGATTTGAAGGACTTTGATGTAGAAACGACGACAGTCAATGGCCAAACGGTTTCTTACCCTTCTTATGATATTACCCGTCCTGACAATCTAAACGTGGATTTAGGGGTGGCCAACCCAGCGGGTAGTATCGCTTTTGGTTTGCTCAGTATGTCTGATGTGATGCTCGATCTTGAGCTGTCAGCATTGCAAGCCGACAACCGAGGTGAGGTGATCTCTACGCCAAAGATTTTGACCGCAGATAAGCAAACAGCGAAAGTGTCTTCTGGTACCCAGATTCCTTACCAAGAGGCATCTGCCAGTGGCGCCACGACGACCAGTTTTAAAGAGGCGGCACTCAGCCTAGAAGCCACACCAAACATCACGCCTGATGGTAAGATTGGTTTGCAACTGGTCATTACAAACGGCACACCAACTATTATTAACAATCAGGTCGCCATCGCTGAGGACTCTATTTCAACCAACGTTATTGTTGAAGACGGTCAAACGGTTGTACTGGGCGGTGTCTTTAAAAACCGTACCAATAACGGCGTCGATAAGGTGCCTTTTTTAGGAGATTTGCCGTATATTGGTCGTGCGTTCCGTCGTGATGTGCGCAGTAACAATAAAGAAGAGCTGTTGATATTTGTCACACCAAAATTAATCAATGATGGTATCAGTCGCTTGGATTAAGCCGTCTTTGATTGTTTTTTGTCCGAAAAAGCAAGCCGCAACGCTTGCTTTTTTTATGTATAAATTTTTAAAGTTTGCGAACAATAATCACAGCGCATTACTAGCCAGAATATCAATGACGTTGTATCATACCTAATTTAGCTGAGTGAGTGTTATGGTGGAGGAATTACCGTCGGTGTTTTTAGTAGGACCGATGGGAGCAGGGAAGACGACGATCGGCAAATTGCTTGCCAAGCAGTTAGGACGCACCTTCGTAGACAGCGATTGGTATATTGAGTCACAAACAGGTGCCGATATTGCTTGGATATTCGCTAAAGAAGGTGAGGCTGGGTTTCGGGAGCGTGAGACGCGAGCCATTGATGAGCTCACTCAGAAACCCCACATTGTCTTAGCCACCGGTGGCGGCGCCGTGATGAGTGCTGAAAACCGCGCGTTTTTAAATCAACGCGGCATTGTGGTTTATTTGAATGCACCAGTCGATGTGCAAATGGCTCGTACGGCCAAAGACAAATCACGACCATTGTTACAGCAGCCTAATCCCAGACAAATACTGCAAGACCTGTATAGCACACGCGATCCATTATATCGTCAAGTTGCGCATATCATAATGCCAACTGGGCACACGTACCCGCGGCATATGGTCAACCAACTCTTACAGCAGCTAGCGTCCTTTAATATCTCTAGCGCAGTAGGCTCTAAAAAAGAGTGATAAGAGGCAAAGATAAACCGAGTTATTAATTACAGTCAGCTACTTTTATCTCATTAAAATGCTTAGGGAGTGCTCATGGCCAAGCCACTGTTTCATGATGGATTAACCGTTCATACGCAAAGTCATGACTATCCAATTGTCATTACTGAAAAAACGGCGACAGAAAATAACAGCATGGCAAAGCAAGTCGCACCCTATATCAGCGGTCGCCAAGTGTTGATTGTCACCAATGACACCGTTGCGGCTTTATACTTAAATGCTTTAACAGAAGAGCTGGCAGAGCAATTTACCGTCAAGGTTTGCGTCCTCCCTGATGGTGAGCAATATAAGAACCAGACCAGTATCAACCAAATCTACGATGCCTTGATGGCGGAGCATTTCAATCGTGATGTCACACTGATTGCGTTGGGTGGCGGCGTGGTTGGGGACATGACAGGTTTTGCGGCGGCCAGTTTTATGCGGGGGGTGAGTTTTATCCAGATTCCAACCACGCTACTGTCGCAAGTGGATTCGAGCGTTGGTGGCAAGACGGGCATCAATCATGCGCAAGGCAAAAACATGATTGGCGCTTTTTGGCAGCCGCAAATGGTGCTTGCGGACATGAGCACGCTCAAAACACTGCCCGCGCGTGAGCTGTCGGCAGGACTTGCTGAAGTTATTAAATACGCGCTTATCATGGACGAAGCATTTTTGACATGGCTTGAAAACAATTTGCCTGCGATGATGGCATTGGATTTGGCCATACTTGGCGATGCAGTAAAGCGCTGCTGTCAGTATAAGGCCGATATCGTCGCGCAAGACGAGAGAGAGTCAGGCGTGCGTGCGTTGCTAAACTTTGGGCATACTTTTGGGCATGTGATTGAGACGCACCAAGGCTACGGTAACTGGCTGCATGGTGAAGCAGTCGCTGCTGGGATGGTACAAGCGGCCGAACTGTCGCAAAAACTGGGCTGGTTAACGGCCGAGGAAGTTGCCCGAGTTAAACGTGTGTTAACCTTGGCCAATTTGCCTATCACACCGCCGCCTATTGAGGTGCAAACTGCTTTAGATTTGATGGGTCATGATAAAAAAGTGAAACACGGACAAATCCGCCTTATTTTGTTAAAATCGCTAGGTAAGGCCGTATTGACCAATGATTTTGATGCCAAGTTGCTAACTGACGTATTGTCACCACCTATGGCATAACACCTCAACATTTCATGGCTCATCATTGCTCACTGACTATAAACATACCTATTATACTGGTTAGCCGTCATTTTACTTAAACACGCATTGACGTGTGCGGTTGAACACACTTTCACCAAGGACATTTCCATGGCAGCCTCAAGATCGACGACTCGTACCGCTCGCCAATCATATCGCCGGCAAGCACTGATTTGGCTGATAATGACCTTGCTGTTGGGGGTAGTGACAGCGCTGGTTTGGATGCTTAGTCAAACGCCAGCGCTGGGTGCTAAGATCGAAAATGCCCCGATATCAGCACCAGAGCCATTAAGTAATGAGCTTGAACAGCCCTTAAAAATTGAGTCGCTACATGAGCTTGATACCGATGTGCAGCCCATCAGTTTTGATGCGACGGTTCGTGACTTGCGCAACTATCCTGATGAGTTTAAAGACAAGCGTTATTTGCTGGCCAATAAAGGCAAATGGACGGTGCAGGTGATGAATGTCACTGAAAACGAGGTGATTGTCAGTTACCTAGAAGGCCGCGAGGACCGTGATAAATTTGCTTACTTCCGATATCTCGATGATGCAAATCAAGTACGCTATATGCTGACTTATGGGATCATGAGCAGTCCACAAGAAGCTGTCGGCGCCGCAAAACTCATAGACTTTAAGTTGCCTGATAACGTGCGGGTGTTACCAGAAGAGATCAATCGCTACGTCAGTATTATCGATAACTATGAACGCCCTGATCCAGTAAAAGACTTAAGCACAAAGCGCACACGTTCCGTGAATTTGAACCCAACTAAACGCGAAGTCCCCGTGCGTCAGCAAACGCAAAATGCTAGCAGTGGTGATAGTAACCAAGCAGCAAGCAACAATGAAAATCGTAGTAGCCAAGACGCCACAAATGACAATAATGAGGAAAGTATTCGTCAGTCGGCTGATACTTCTGCTACTTTATCCGTGAGTGAAGAGCGTATCGTCGGTTATGAAGGCCAAGCGCCAGCTGACAAGACGTCTAAAGACAAAGACAGTGTGAAAAAACCTGCGCAGGACACCAAAAAGCCAGCGGCATCCGCGACTGATAGTAACAGCACGAAAAAACCCCCAGTAGTGCCAACGCCTAAACCGCCAAGTAATACGAATAATACAAATTCTGTCAGCAAAAGTGACAACACCAACGCCTCTAAAGCGAATAGCTCTCCTAAGACGAGTAGCGATAGCATAAAAACCCTGATAGAAGATAAAAGTAACTAGTGGCTAGCTAGTAGTTCACAGCAGTGACAACGTCGCGATAATGATGAAAGGTAAAACCCACTAACAAAAACAGTTGGTGGGTTTTTTTATGCAAGTTTATTAATGTGTGATCAACGCTATAGTAAGTGTGCAGGGATAACACGGCTACCTGAGTTACGGTCACCAAGCCTTGCAATTATTACTTTACGTTAGAGAGTAACTGCGATTTTGAGATATCCTATAACCAATAGTAATAAGTTCTCTTACAAAATATGGTCGATGAATCGAGAGAAAAGACTAGATTTTTTGCCCATCATTAACTAATATAACTGTGGGCGACGTTCTGTATAGTTATCGTAAAAAACTATTTATCTAACAATCATTTAGTAAGACTCTCTTATTCATAAGATATTTTACTAAAACTTGTTGTCTCAAGCGCAGCTGCTTGTCATGCATAGCGAAGCTACTGCAAGTGGCGCAACCTCTCTTATTGTCACTCTTTTTAGGGTTAATAAAGCGCTTGAATACAGAGCGTCAGATATTCAAAATTAATCAAATGTACTGTTGTTCGATGCCCAGCCAATCAGCTTGAAACGCTAGGCATAACACAATGACAAGCGACACTCATAATAACGACGTTACGTTATTGATGATTAAGTAACTGGCACATAGGGACGGGTTTCGCCCCATTGCCACGGGCTACTACTTACTATCTGTTAATACACTAATTACCTGTTAAGACATCATCTACTGACTAGGAGGGTCAAGGGTTTTACCTTACTCTCAAAGCATGATGGCTATGAGCGTCACACCATTTATTAATTCGGATATACGAATATTAATTACCAGCCCGTTCTGCCTACGGGTGTCAGCTTATGTGCCGCATTGGTTACCTAAGTTACCCGTTTACTTAAAAGGACCAGCTATGTCAATGATTTCCTCGCAAACCCACCTGGCCACGCCAGATGACTTTTCTGATAATTGCGGTTTTGGTTTGATTGCTCACATTGAGGGTGAGGCCAGCCATGATTTGGTAAAAACTGCTATTCATAGCCTCAGTTGTATGACTCACCGCGGTGGTGTTGCGGCTGACGGTAGAACTGGTGACGGTTGTGGTTTATTACTGGCAACGCCTACTGAGTTTTTTAAAAAAATCGCAGCTGAGCAGCAGTTCACACTTACCGAGAATTTTGCAGTGGGTATGGTGTTCGTTAATTTAGACGAGGCTAAGGCCAAGCATAGCCAGCAAGTACTAAGCGAGGAGATCGAGGCACAAGGACTAGAGGTTGCAGGTTGGCGCGATGTGCCGCTTGATTTAAGTATTGTTGGTGAGATTGGTCGTGAGACACTACCAGATTTTAAGCAAGTGTTTGTCAATGCCCCCAATGACAATGAGCTGGCAGCGGACGATTTTAACCGTAAATTGTTTGTCGCCCGTAAAAAAGCGGAGCAACGTTTGGTCGATGATGAGCTGTTTTATGTTTGCTCATTGAGTTGCCAGACGATTATTTATAAAGGTTTGGTGATGCCATCAGACTTGCCAGCGTTCTTTTTAGATCTACAAGATGAGCGTTTGGCGTCGCATATCGTGGTGTTCCATCAACGCTTCTCAACCAATACCTTGCCACGCTGGCCGTTGGCACAACCATTCCGTTATCTTGCCCACAATGGCGAGTTGAATACCATCACAGGTAACCGCAATTGGTCGGAAGCACGTACGCCAAAACTAAAATCAGAAAAATTGCCCAATTTGAATGAGTTGACGCCTTTGGTAAATCGCACGGGGTCTGATTCATCAAGCTTGGATAACATGCTTGAAGTGCTGATGTCAGGCGGTATGAATTTGTTCCATGCGATGTCGATTCTAGTGCCACCCGCTTGGCAGAATGTCGATAGCATGGACATGGACTTGCGCGCGTTTTATGAGTTTTACTCGCAGCATATGGAAGCGTGGGATGGCCCAGCAGGTTTGGTGATTCAAGATGGGCGCTATGCCGTTTGTATGCTCGACCGAAATGGTCTGCGTCCGTCGCGGTGGGTGACCACCAAAAATGGGTATATCACGGTCGCCTCTGAGGTTGGCGTTTGGGATTACTCGCCGACAGACGTATTGGCAAAAGGCCGCGTTGGACCTGGTCAGATGCTGGTCATTGATACGTTGACCGGTCAAATATTAGATACTAAGGCAATTGCAACCTTACTTAAAGAAGCCCATCCGTATCGTAAATGGTTACGTGAAGAAGCAACTCGCGTTCGTGATGATGAGCGTTTAGAAGAAACATTGGCGGCGCAGTCTTGCCGCGGTGACAAGCTAAAAGCCTTGCAAAAAATGTATCACATCACCAATGAAGAGCGCACTGAAATCATTCGTCCCAATGCCGAAAATGGTCAAGAGCCAGTCGGATCGATGGGGGATGATACGCCCATGGCAGTACTATCGCAGCAAATTCGTCATGTGGGTGACTTTTTCCGCCAGCAGTTTGCACAGGTCACCAATCCACCGATTGACCCACTGCGTGAATCTATTGTGATGTCGCTACAGACGTGCTTAGGTGCTGAAACCAATGTGTTTGCGCCGTCTGCGAGAGATGCCCATCGTATTATTCTATCGTCACCGGTGTTATCAGCCAGCAAGATGCAGCAGCTTGAGACTTTAGAGGATCCTGCGTTCAAGATGGATCGTATCGACTTGAACTATGATCGTACGCTAGAATTGTCTGATGCCATTACTGCCATCTGTGAGCAAGTGGCGAGTAGCATTCGAGCGGGCAATACACTGATTGTGTTGTCTGATAAGGCCATTGATGTAGATAAAGTGCCGGCCAACGCTATTATGGTGACGGGTGCCGTACATCATTACCTCATTGCCCAAGGTATTCGTACCGATGCCAATCTCATCATTGAGACAGGTCTTGCTCGTGATTCGCATCAAGTAGCCGTATTGATTGGCTTTGGTGCGACCTGCGTTTATCCATACTTAGCCTACGATGTCATCGATGACTTGGTCGCAACGGGCGAGCTGCTTGGTGATCCGATTCAAGCACGGGTAAATTTCCGTAAAGGCTTGGATAAAGGCCTGCTAAAAATCTTATCAAAAATGGGCATCTCTACCGTGGTTTCTTATCGCGGTGCCCAGTTGTTTGAAGCCGTTGGCCTCTCAGAAGAAGTCGTAAGCTTGTGTTTTAAAGGCGTGCAAAGTCGTATTAAAGGCGCAACCTTTGCAGATTTGGCAGCGGATCAAGCACAACTGGCTGCTAATGCCTTTAAACGCCGTGCACCACTTGATCAAGGTGGATTGCTCAAGTTTGTCTTTAACAAAGAATATCATGCCTTTAATCCAGACGTAATCAACAGCTTACATACGGCGGTACGAACGGGCGATTACGTCAATTATCGTCATTATGCAGATCTGGTCAATAGCCGTCCAGTTGCTACCTTGCGCGACTTATTGCAGTTAAAGACAGACAACAGTATTGATGTCAATGAGGTCGAAGATATCTCCAAAATTTTGACCCGTTTTGACTCTGCTGGCATGTCGCTTGGCGCCCTATCTCCTGAGGCCCATGAAGCCATTGCTATGGCTATGAACACCATTGGCGGACGCTCAAACTCTGGTGAGGGCGGGGAAGATCCAGTGCGTTATGGCACGCTGCGCAACTCAAAAATCAAACAGGTTGCCTCAGGCCGTTTTGGCGTGACCCCTGCGTATCTGCGCTCAGCAGAAGTGATGCAGATTAAAGTGGCTCAAGGTGCCAAACCGGGTGAAGGTGGCCAGCTACCGGGTGGTAAGGTCAATGCCTTGATTGCTCGCTTGCGATACTCTGTACCGGGGGTGACGCTGATTTCTCCACCACCGCATCATGATATTTATTCTATCGAGGATTTGGCGCAGCTGATTTTTGATTTAAAACAAGTCAATCCAGATGCCTTGGTGTCGGTCAAGCTGGTCTCTCGTCCAGGGGTTGGCACAATCGCCACAGGCGTGGCAAAAGCCTACGCTGACTTAATCACCATCTCAGGTTATGATGGTGGTACAGCAGCGTCGCCGCTATCTTCTATTCATCACGCAGGCTCACCGTGGGAGTTGGGGCTTGCTGAGACTCACCAGTCGCTACGTGTTAATGGACTACGTGATAAAGTACGAGTGCAGACCGATGGTGGCCTAAAAACGGGTCTTGATGTCGTAAAAGCCGCTATCCTTGGTGCAGAAAGCTTCGGCTTTGGTACCACACCGATGATTGCGGTTGGTTGTAAATACCTACGTATTTGTCATTTGAATAATTGTCCAACAGGCGTTGCCACTCAGAAAGCCAGATTGCGCGATGAGCACTTTATTGGTGAAGCTGAGATGTTGATTAACTTCTTTAAGTTTGTGGCGACCGAAACACGCGAGTGGCTCGCAGTACTGGGCGTACGTAGTATGGAAGAGCTGGTCGGACGTACTGATTTGCTCGACGTATTAGAAGGGACGACTGACAAGCAGCGCCACCTTGATCTAACCCCATTGCTGTTTAGTCATCCGGCCAGTGCTGGTAAAGCGCAAACATGTCAGGTAGAGCGCAATGAGCCATTTGACAAAGGCTTGCTCGCCGAGCAGATGATTAGCGATATGCTATTGAATATCCGCCAAGGCACAGGCGGTGAGTACAGCTATGATGTGGGCAACTGTGATCGCTCTATCGGCGCTCGTATTTCTGGCGAAATCGCGCAGCTATGGGGCAATCTGGGTATGAGCGACATGCCAATTAAGTTGCGTCTGACAGGCACCGCAGGGCAAAGCTTAGGCGTCTGGAATGCGGGCGGCTTGAACATTGAGCTTGAAGGCGATGCCAATGACTATGTCGGTAAAGGCATGGCAGGCGGGGAGATCGTCATTTATCCACCGAAAAACTCAAGCTTTACCGCACAAAACACGGCCATTATCGGTAACACTTGTCTATATGGCGCCACTGGTGGCAAGTTGTATGCCGCTGGTACGGCAGGCGAGCGCTTTGGGGTTCGTAACTCGGGGGCGCACGCGGTCATCGAAGGCACAGGCGACCACTGCTGTGAGTATATGACGGGCGGTATCGTCACGATTCTTGGACGTACAGGTCTCAACTTTGGGGCAGGTATGACCGGTGGTTTCGCTTATGTACTCGATATGGAAGGCGACTTCTTTGATCGCTGTAATCATGAACTGATCGATCTGAATCGTATTTCAAGCGAGCAAACAGAAGAACATCGCATCTATTTGCAACGCGTGATCGAAACTCATATAGATAAAACCGGTAGTGCGTGGGGCCAGACGATATTGGATGACTTTGAACACTACGTTCGTAAGGTTTATTTGGTAAAACCAAAAGCTGCGAACATTGCAAGCCTTCTTAAAACTACTATGGCAGACCCACAATAGCTGATTGGTCATCGTTGATTGATAGCAGCTTTGAGTAGGTTACCCAATAATAGGTTTTTAGATACGTTGTAACTCACAGGTTTTAAGCAGGTAAGTGACAGCAACAGCCGACATGCCTTGTGTTCATTGAGCATCGCTGGCTGTCACCGCCCACTGTAAAAGAGCCTTATATAAAAGAGATAGCACCATGGCAAAACGCATAGAAAATAGTTTTCAGTTTTTAGATGTACCACGGCTTGAGCCGATCAAAAAAGACATCGCAACGCGCTCAACGGAATTTGTCGAAATTTACACACCGTTTGAGAGTGAAGCAGTGGCGCAGCAGTCGCACCGTTGTCTTGAATGCGGTAATCCTTACTGTGAATGGAAGTGTCCCGTACATAACTACATTCCTAATTGGTTAAAACTGGCCACCGAAGGGCAGATATTTCAAGCGGCTGAATTGTGTCACCGTACCAATACCTTGCCTGAGGTTTGCGGACGCGTCTGTCCACAAGATCGCTTATGTGAAGGGGCTTGTACGTTAAATGATGGCTTTGGGGCCGTCACCATTGGCAATGTAGAAAAATACATCAATGATACTGCCTTTGCTCTCGGCTGGCGTCCGGATATGTCTGATGTGGTTTGGACGGATAAAAAAGTCGCTATCATCGGTGCAGGACCCGCAGGCCTAGGCTGTGCAGATATCTTAGTCAGAAATGGTGTCAAACCAGTCGTTTTTGATAAGCGTCCTGAAATTGGGGGCTTACTTACCTTTGGTATTCCAGAATTTAAAATGGAAAAAGACGTGATGCGCAATCGCCGTGTCATCTTTGAAGGCATGGGTATTGAGTTTCGTCTGGAAACAGAGATTGGTACAGATATTAGTATTGATGAGCTGCTCAGCGATTATGATGCGGTGTTTATGGGTATGGGCACGTACACTTATATGCGCGGTGGGTTTGCTGGTGAAGAGCTAGAAGGCGTTTATGATGCGCTAGATTATCTGATTGCCAATGTCAATCGTTGTAATGATTGGGAAAAGAATCCCGAAGAGTATATCGACTTCAAAGGCAAAAGAGTGGTGGTACTAGGCGGCGGTGATACAGCGATGGACTGTAACCGTACCAGTATTCGTCAAGGTGCTGAGCAAGTGGTCTGTGCCTATCGCCGCGACGAAGAGAACATGCCAGGCTCGCGCCGTGAAGTGGTCAATGCTCGTGAGGAAGGGGTTGAGTTTTTATTCAACCGTCAACCAACTGAAATCATTGGCTTAAACGGTAAAGTCAAAGGCGTAAAAGTCGTAACGACTCAATTGGGTACGCCCGATAACCGAGGTCGTCAACGCCCTGAGCCCATTCCAAATTCAGAAGAAATTATCCCTTGTGATGCGGTGATTATGGCCTTTGGTTTTAGACCAAGTCCGGCGGATTGGTTTGAGGGTCAGCAGGTCGAAATGAGTCTCAATGGTCTTGTACTGGCACTTGAAGATCAGCCTTATAAGTTTCAGACCAAAAACCCGAAGATTTTTGCAGGCGGTGACATGGTACGCGGGTCGGATCTGGTCGTGACAGCGATTTGGGAAGGTCGGCAAGCGGCTGAAGGGATATTGGACTTCTTAGAAGTATAGTTTAGCAGTACACTTTAGAAGTGCCATCAAACCTCTCTGCGTTTCATTATTCATAGTTTCATTATGCATAAGTAGGCTTTGACCTCGAACGTCTTTTGTCTTTTAATAGGCAAAAGGCGTTTTTTTTGACAATTGCTTTGTAAATGAAGGCGCTACTGCTAGCATGTGAATACTTAGCGCCTCATTCCTACCCCTTATCCGACCATCAACTAAAAAGAGTAGCCCGACGTGAAATTAACTATGTGGCAACGATTTACCGCACCGTTTGTTGAGCCTTATGTTCGTTATCAACACGCGGATATCTTGCATGCAACACGGTTGGGTGTGGCTGTGATACTTGCCTTGTTAGTCAATAAGGTCACAAACCTCCCACATGGGGAGTGGACGACCATTACGGTTTTTATTATTTTGGGACTATTACAATACCAAGGCGCGATCTATACCAAGGCTAAAGAGCGGGTAATGGGCACCTTGTTGGGCATTGGTGCCGCTCTTGGTGTGTTGTGGTTCAGTCAAAACGTGGGTGCATGGTTGTGGGTAGATTATGCGCTCATTGGACTGATCAGTGGCATCATTGGCTATCTGGCGGTCAGGCAACTGGGATACACGGGGCTGCTGACTGGGATCACGATGTTGATGATTGTCTCAGATTTGGGCCATAGTAGTATTGGACAAGATGGGATTTACCGCGCTCTAAATATTTTACTTGGGACGGGGGTCGCCGTGGCAGTGACACTGGTCTTGCCATTAAAGTCGACCCTGATGTGGCGTTTTTTATTGAGTAGTAACCTCGATGCCTGTAGTAGTCTCTATGCTAGCGTGGGCAACCACATTGACACGGCGGACGGGATGACGCAAGATTTGGCTCAACCGCCGAACCCAGTGGCGTTTTCAGTCGATGGAGTACCGGTTAACAAGACGTTAGTCACAGCGCTACAACAGATCAATAAACGCTTGCTGGCCGTGCGTCCACATATCGCTGCGACAGCCAGTGAGTCAGGGATTAAAAAAGAGACATTGGAGACGATCCAGCGTACTCACCGGAATATTATCGGAACGATTGACTTGCTATTGAGTGCAGCGCCGCGCTTGGCCAATATCGACATCGATGATGAAAATCACACTTTATTGATACATTATCAGCATGAGCTGACCCAAGCCATGCAGCATATGGCAGCAGTACTGCGTAGTCCAAGCGATGAGATGTTTCGCCCCATTACTCGTATTGCCGTCTCAGAGTACCCAAGCGTACAGCACTTGGCGTTTGAATGGCAGGGGTATTTTTGGTTGACGCAAACCTTGCAAACCCAATTGCAGCAGTTGAGTGACTTGCTACAAACCACCAAACCGCACTGGTATGCAGCGTCTGGCCTGAGCTATCAGCGTCGTGAGCAGCGCCGGATAAAACAGCAAGGCGGCGAGACTGACTTACATTTATAATATACAGTCGATTCTATTTAAAACCGATACAGAGTGAATGGGATGAATTTTTTGTAGCCTCTGTCACGCCTGCGAACAGCAAGCAAGAAAAATGTATCCCATTAGCACGATGATATTAACGTATCGATTTTATTTTCAACTGATTATAGTGGATCTTAAATAAAAAAACGCTGACTCTTTAACGTCAGCGTTTTTCGTTGCTAGCTTCATAGTTATCGCTAAAAAGCAGTCACTAAAGAAGTCACTAGCGCCCCGTTTTTAGCTTATCCCAATACTGCTGGTACACTTGTAGTGCTTCATCGCCCACATCTTCTTGGAACTCAGCGTTGGCTAGCACGTCTTTACTAGGATAAATAGTGGCATTATTACGCACATCTTCGTCCATCAGCTCACGTGCTGCCATGTTTGGTGAGGCATAACCAATCTCTTCACTGACGATTTTGGCATTTTCAGGACGTAGTAAGTAGTCGATAAATTTGTGCGCCGCATCGACCTGTTTTGCATTTTTTGGAATGACAAAATTATCCATCCATAGTATCGCGCCCTCAGACGGGTACTTATAAACCAAGCTGGTCAAACCTTCATCATTGGCCATAACCGCTTCGCCATTCCACGTCATACCCAGTGCAGTTTCGCCTTCGATATAGGGCATACGTGTCGCATCGGAGTTAAAGGTTTTCACATTTGGCATCAAAGTGGTGAGCTTATCGTAAGCCGCTTTGATCTCGTCAGGATCGCTACTATTGCCTGAATAGCCAAGTGTCAGTAGTGCCATACCAAACACTTCGCGCACATCATTGGTGAGCATTACCTGACCTTTATATTTAGGATCCCATAGGTCATTCCAGCTGTTGACCGTCGCAGGATCCACAGTATCGCCATTAATAGCCAGTCCTGTGCTGCCCCACATATAAGGGATAGAGTATTTATTTTCTGGGTCAACTTTGGTGTTGGTAAATGACGTATCTAGATTTTTAAAGTTACTCAGTTTCGATTTATCCAATTCTTGTAGCAGCCCTTCTTTGGCCATCTTTTCGACATAATAAGTCGATGGGATCGCAAGGTCATACTGACTAGAGTCATCGAGCAGCTTGAGCTTAGCGTACATGGCTTCATTAGAATCAAAGGTGGTGTAATTCACATTAATACCAGTCTCTTCTTCAAAACCATCCAGAATCTCTTGTGGCATGTATTCTGACCAGTTATATAAATTAAGCGTCACATCGCTCGTGGCGGCACTACCATCAGCCGCAGCGTTGTCAGAGTTGCTACAGCTAGCAAGTGCCAAGCCAACCGTCATTGCCAACAGGGCTTTTGGTATCAGACGACCGACAGAGGCCGCCGTGTGTGCGGGTAGGTGGGACGATGATAAATGGGTCAAAATATCTCTCCTAGATAAGGTGATGCAAATCGATAACCATCAGTAAAGACTGACAGGTAATAAATGTTTGATAAAATGGTCACCCTATTATGGTCATTGTGGTCAAAAATTTAAAGGGGCGTGTCTAACAGTCGTTGAGCCGCCTTGATCCGTTGCTCAGCGCTTTGGTTTAAATGATTGAATGACCAATCCAACAGGTATATACGGCCCTATTTATAGCGAGCTTAGGACGCGGCAATGACAGCAGATAATCATGCTATGATAAGTGCAGATTTGGGCGGCGCTATGCTCTTGACTAACCATAACATAATAATGGATGACCCATCATGACTCAGACCAACGCGGTGATACCGGCTTTTTTGCTGAATAAAGTGGTTATTGTCACTGGTGCCAGTCGTGGACTTGGCGCACAAATCGCTCAGAAGATGGCAGGAGCGGGCGCAAGTGTGTGCGTCAATTATCTCAATAGTCAAGAAGCGGCTGACACAGTAGTTGCAGATATCGTCGCGGCAGGTGGGCAGGCATTTGCTTATCAAGCCGATGTGACAGAGCTTGAGCAGATGCAAGGTATGGCAAATGAGGTGACGGCGCGCTATGGTCGTATTGATATACTGGTCAATAATGCGTTGCCAAGCTACCAATTTAATCCTAGTGCGGACTATACCAGTATTGAAACCGTTCAGTGGTCGCATTTTACCCAACAAATAGATGGCATCGTAAAGGGTGCGGTCAATGCCGTGCAGGCAGTCCTGCCCCAGATGAAAGCGCAAAAGACAGGCAAGATCCTCAACATTTCAACCAATCTGGTCTACAACCCTGTGGTCACTTATTATGACTATACGACGGCCAAATCTGCCTTGATTGGCTTGACTCGTAACCTAGCGGCTGAGCTTGGGCAGTATGGTATTCGGGTCAACTTGCTGGCAGGTGGCCTGTTAAAAACGACGGATGCCAGCCGTTTAACGACCGAAGCGGTTTTCGACTACATTGCGACGACCACCCCGCTGCGTCAAGCAACCTCAGTGGATGACTTTGCCAATTCAGTTCTGCTAATGGCCTCTGATCTAAGCGCGGCTATCACGGGACAGTCCATCGCTGTCGATGGTGGTTTGACGATGCCTTAGTATTTACGTCTAAACGCGCTATGAGTTAACGAATCAATGATAACCACCCTCATGCACAAAACACGTCACTGAATATAGAAGAGAGAAAAGATGAACAACCACAAACGTGCTGGATTTATTACCGCGGTGATCGGCATAGTCGCTTTTATGATACTGTTCAACGCAGGCTCACATGCGTCTATCGTCAATTGGCCTGTTGAGACCTATTTAGGGTTGGCGTTTACGATTGGTTGGTTGAGCCACGTACCAGTTTGGTTGGCTCATACACTGGCAGCGTTGGTACTTATCCTTATCATCGTAGGGTTTTATAAAGTTGGTAGCTGGGTTTATGGTCTGCTAGCAAAGCGCCGCTAAAGGTAGGGGCTGAGAGAGTAGTTTATGCGTCCTTATTTGCAAACTCACCCGACCCAAGTTGTCAGGGTGTGACATGAAATTGCTCAAGCACCGCTTGTATCCCGCGCTCTTCAATCGTTCCAGTGACAAAATCTGCTCGTGCTATCAAATCAGGCTGAGCATCCCCCATCGCCACCGCATAGCCGACCAAATCAAACATCTCTAGATCATTCATACCATCGCCAAACGCCATACACTCGTTGACATCTACCGCGTAGTACTCACACACGTCTTTGATGCCTCGTGCTTTGGAGGCATCCACAGGCAATATATCTGCGCCGATATGATGCCAATGCACCAGCTTTAAACCGTAGTGGTCAAAGTTCACGTCTTGCATTTTATCAATTTGATTGTTAAAAAATACAGAACACTGATACACAGGGGTTGATTGATAATAGACCGGATCGACGATAGAGTTTGGCGTTCTGGCATTGTAATCGCGTAAGCGCTCGTTTTCGTCTGACCATGCTATATGAGTGGCGGAGTCAAACTTATGAATCAACGCGCTCTGTTGGCAAAGATGGACAATTTTTTCCGTCTGTTCAGCAGACAAAGGGTAGTGGCTGATGCGTCCGTTTTTATCGAAGCTGTATTGCCCATTCATACAAATAATAGCGTCTAAGACACCCACATCAAGTAGCGCTAAAATATCATCAGGTATGATGGCTTTAGAGCGTCCAGTCGAAATCACCAGCTTGATATCCGTCTTGGCTAGCTGCTCAAGAGTCGCTTTGTTATGCTCGGCGATCATACCGCCCCGGCTCAGGGTATCATCGATGTCAAAAAAGATGATTTTGGGTATGGGCAGTTTGTGTTTCATACCGGCTGTAGCCGCTTTATCAACAATAAACATGATTGTCCTTTATGTTTTAGATCCTATTACCGTCAGTTAAAAATACCAGAATGAGGCAAAAAAAGCGTGCGACTGGTATACCTGTTCTTTGCTTACTGCGACGTTGCAGTCTATTGTATTATTTTTAAATCAAATCGACTACATCAAGGGTTATCAAGGCCTACTCGATAATGGTTAAGCGGCTTTGTCGGTTGTTATTATTCGTTTTATCCTACAGGCTCATCAGCGAAAAATAACGGGTTTTTTGACTAGGTTGTGTAACGTGCTGGTCAGTAAGGTTCTACCGCCGGCTGTGGGTAGAATCCTAATACGTAACTAAATACATAGTTGATATTTTGGTTGATATTCTGTTTTTTAACTCTATATATATCCTACATGTATAGTCAATTATTTTTAGATTTTCTAATGAATATCTTACGTTATTTTCTATGCTGAGAGTGTGGTTAGAGGCACTTGATTGACCATCACCCAAGCGCCCATACAAGACACTGAATCAGTAACACAACCTATAGGAACAAACCATGACGGCTTCTACTCAAAAATCAAATCATCAAGACAGCGCTGATGGGGAAGTGTCTGGGCCAACGCCGCGGCACCCTGACAGCCGGCTTGAGGCAGATTGGCTGTTTTTGTATGAGCAACTCCCACCCAATCAGTGGTACAGCGCAGACTATGTTTATAAAACATCGGGATGGTTAAATATTCATGCCGATATTCGTAAGCGCCAGCGTATTCTTAACCAAATCAGTGACGCCTATCATTCGGGTGATATTGAGTGGTCAGAGTACCGCGCACAACTCTCACCTCGGATTCATCAGTATATTTTTAAGCTGCATCAGCATCATAGAGTTGAGGATAAGGGGTACTTCCCACAGTTTATTCGTATGTATCCGCAGTTAAAGTCGGGGTTTGAGGTGTTAGATCGTGACCATGTGCATTTAGACTCGCTACTTAATGAGTTGCAAGGATTAAACAGTCAGCTTGCGACAAGTGAGGATGAAGATAAGGCGCTAGGTGGACAATTGCATCAGACCTTAGTTGACGTGAGTGTTCTACTCTCGCAACATCTGACCGATGAAGAGGACTTGGTGATCCCTATTTTGGGATTGAATTAGGGGGTGGGGCGAGCCAAATTTGTACTATATATCAGAGAAATAGCCAAGTATCAGAGAAATAGTCAATAGAGCTGTGAACAGGTAACGTGCTAAACAAAGAAGAAAACTTTTGAGGCAAAGAGTGTTTGTAAACGTTGGATAGCACTTAGTTTAATGCAAAAGAACGCGTTATCAGCGCAATGATAAAACCTCCCACGGTAGAGCTAGCTACTATGGGAGGTTTTTGAAAATTACTTTTTGTGTTATCAATTACGGTCGTACTTTCACTACCCAACCTCAACCGAGGTCACATTCTGAAAGCCTCTTGGCAATTGGCCGCCACGATTACCACGGGTGCCCGTATAGTTGGCCAAGTCGTTTGGTTTTAGCGTCACATGGCGTTTGCCTGCGGTAACCACTAAGCTGTCCTGCTGACTCAGTGGCGTGATAGCCAGTACCTCTTCGCCATCTTTTAGCTTAATCAGTTTGTTGCCTTTACCGCGCGCTTGTTCAGGCAAATCATCAAGAGCAAATATCAATAAGTAGCCCGCATTGGTCACGACAGCGATCTGGTCAGGTGCCATGCGTGCGTTGCTGTTTTCACTGTCAGTATTGTCACTGTTATTGGCAGTTATATCCACTGGCGCATCGATACGCGCCACGGGCAGTAAGCGGCTGTCAGCGGCTAAATTGATGATTTTTTTCCCTGCTTTTTGATTGCTGTCTAAATTGCCAAGGGTATTAATAAACCCATAACCTGCTGAGCTGGTGAGGATGATGCGCTGGTCATCATTACCGGTTAACAACTGCTCAAAACTGGCGCCTGCTGGCGGCTTTAACACACTGGTCAGCGGATCACCTTGACCACGGGCAGAGGCGAGGTTATGTGCATCAATACTATAACTGCGCCCTGTACTGTCGAGCACGTAGATTTTCTCATTGGATTTACCGCGCACATGTGCTTGGTAAGCATCGCCTGAGCGATAACTCATGCCAGGTGCATCGACGTCATGCCCTTTGGCCGCACGTATCCAGCCGGCTTTTGATAGGATGGCGGTCACAGGCTCACTCGGTACCAGGTCGGACTCTTTGAGCGCTTGTGCTTCCGCGCGTTCTGCTAATGGCGATACGCGCTCGTTGCCGTGTTCTTTCATGTCGGCCGTCAGCTCATCAATCATCAGATTGTTAAGGCTCTCTGAATTGTCCAAATACTCCTGAATAACGGCACGTTCGGCAGCCAGCTCATCTTGCTCACGTCTCAGCTCAATCTCCTCTAACTTTGCCAGCTGACGCAGACGAATGTCCAAAATCGCATTGGCTTGAATGTCGGTAAGATCATAGTCTTGCATCAACGACAACTTTGGATCGTCATCTTCACGAATAATGCGAATCACTTCATCGATATTGAGATAAGCAATCAGCAAACCTGCAAGAACATGCAAACGCTTATCGATTTTATCAAGACGATACTGCAAACGGCGCGTGACCACAGAGCGGCGACAGATGAGCCATTCTTCTAAGATTTCTTTGAGGTTTTTGACTTGCGGTTTACCGTTTAGGCCAATCATATTCATATTGACGCGGTAATTACTCTCAAGGTCAGTGCTGGCAAACAAATGGCTCATGACACGATCGACATCGACGCGCGCTGATCTCAGCTCAAGCACGATACGGCAGGCGTTTTCGTGGTCTGATTCGTCGTGAATATCGGTAATCCACGGCAGTTTTTTGTCGGTCATGAGCTTGGCAATTTGCTCTTGAATCTTGTTGCCCGAGACTTGGTAGGGCAGCGCATCAATGATGACGAGGTTTTTTTCTTTGCTATCGACATGAAACGTGGCGCGCATCTTATAGCTGCCACGACCGCTTTCATACATGGCCTGCAAGTCTTTTTTACTGGTGATGATCTCGGCAGGCGTTGGTAAATCAGGCGCTGGTATCGACTGAGTTAATTGCTTAACGGACAGCTCGGGGTTTTTTAGCAAACGAATGGCCGCGCGTACCACTTCATTTAAGTTATGCGGCGGAATATCGGTTGCCATACCGACCGCGATACCCGTGGTCCCATTTAATAATATATTGGGCAGGCGTGCAGGTAGGGTGGTTGGCTCCTGCATGGTGCCATCGAAGTTATCTTGCCAATCAACCGTCCCTTGTCCGAGTTCGGCGAGCAAGGTATTGGCATAGGCGGACATTTTGGCTTCGGTATAGCGCATTGCGGCAAAGGATTTTGGGTCGTCAGGACTACCCCAGTTGCCTTGACCGGTGATGAGCGGATAGCGATAGCTAAACGGCTGTGCCATGAGTACCATTGCCTCATAACAAGCGCTGTCACCGTGTGGGTGGTATTTACCCAGCACATCACCAACTGTGCGCGCCGATTTTTTCGCCTTGGCTGAGGATTTTAGCCCCAGCTCGCTCATGGCATATACGATACGGCGCTGTACTGGTTTTAGCCCGTCAGCGATATTGGGCAAGGCCCGATCCATGATGACGTACATGGCATAATTGAGATAGGCTTGCTCGGTGAACTCTGCCACTGAGCGGGTATCCATCGGTTCATTAGGGATGATTGGGGCAATTGTAGGATCAATAACATCGGACATAAAATAGGATTCACTTATGAGTTTTAATAGGTGTCAATAATTGGTTCAATCGAGCAAATAGAATAGTGCTATCGTAAAGGATATTGGCAGAATTAAAAAGGTATAAGTCAGAATAGACGACAGCGCGTGACGTGCCTAGAGAGGATTGGTTGGTACTTTTACAACGTCAGTTCAGCAATGGTTCATTGAATGGTCTTTTGTCATTCTGTCTACTGATAATCTGAGTATGTAGTGAGTGGTGAATGCCTTGATCAGCGGCGAGCAAGCGCAGTAATTGTATATCAAGCTAAATGAATGAGTATTTATAGATAAATGTTCGCAAAAAACCACTGGTTATTTTACCTATAATTATGGTTAAGTTATTGATATTTATTATTTTATTGACCGTCAAGCCAGTTTGCGCACTCAAGTAGCAATCTTTTGTATTGAGTAGTCTGTATAAAGTGTGTATGTTAATTAACAAAGGGCTATTTACCGCTATATTGTTTGCTCGTCATCATACGATTACATCACGATTTGGCTTATCGCTATGGGGAGAGGCCAACCACTGATTCTTCGTATTTTTATCACACTGTGATTTGCATGGGTTGACGATAGCGTACTATTTACTAGGAGAAAAAAGATTATGGAAAATCACGGTAACCTCACTCGTCGCAATGATAAGGTCTGGGTCAAAACTTACGAAAAGCTTGGTATTCAGTACGATATTGAGATGCCGCCTGCTGACACGTCATTGATCGATATACTAGAACAAAACTTCATTAATCATGCAGGCAAGACCGCTTTTGTCTGTATGGATGTTAAGCTCTCGTACGAAGAATTAGATCGTTATAGTAAACAAGTTGCGGCCTATCTACAGTCACTTGGACTCCAAAAGGGCGATAAAGTGGCGGTGATGATGCCCAATATTTTACAGCTACCTGTTGCTGTATTGGGTGTGCTACGTGCTGGCATGACGTTGGTCAACGTCAATCCCCTTTATACCACCAAGGAGCTTGCGCATCAGTTAGAAGACTCTGATAGCAAAGCGCTGATTCTGCTTGAAAACTTTGCCAAAACTTATGAAGATATCGGTAAAGATTTGGTCGATCATGTGATAGTGACGTCAATGGGCGATCTAATGAGCCCAATCAAAGGCTTCATCGTCAATGCCGTGGTTCGACATGTCAAAAAGATGGTGCCTGATTACCATATCAAAGGCAGCGTTAAATTTAAAAAAGCCCTAAACCGCTTCTCTGCTGAAAACTACAAGCGTCCCAATAACATTGGGCTGGATGATGTGGCTGTTCTTCAATATACGGGTGGTACGACAGGTGTGGCCAAAGGCGCGATGCTCACGCATGGCAACTTAGTGGCAAACTTAATCCAGTGTGACACTTATCTGGGCAATGCTTTTGATAAGTTTGAGAAACAAAATGAGCAACCCGTCATTATGACGGCCTTGCCACTCTATCATATTTTCTCGTTTACCGTCTGCGGTATGTATGGCTTATACCGTGGTTGTATCGGTCTGCTGGTGCCAAACCCGCGTGATTTACCAAGCTTGATTAAAGCCTACAAAGATTATCCACCAGCGTTTTTCCCAGCGGTAAACACGTTATTTACTGCACTTGCTAATAATGAGGAGTTCCAAGGGCTGGATCATAGCAAGCTTGAGATGTCGATGGGCGGCGGTATGGCGGTACTCAAAGACACGGCGACTAAATGGGAAAAAGTCACGGGGAATGTCATCGTTCAGGGGTATGGACTGTCAGAGACTTCGCCAGTTGCGTCAGCGAACCCACACGGTACGGGCGAGTTTTCAGGAAACATTGGCCTGCCAATGCCTGCCACTGATATGGCTATTTTGGACGAAGAAGGCAATGAAGTGGATCTTGGGGAGCGCGGTGAGATTTGTGTCCGTGGCCCGCAGGTAATGAAAGGCTATTGGAAGCGTGATGACGCCACTGCCGAAGTCATGACCTCTGATGGTTATTTCCGTACAGGCGACATTGGCGTGATGGATGAAGACGGTTATTTCAAAATTGTTGATCGTAAAAAAGACATGATATTGGTATCGGGCTTTAACGTATATCCGAACGAAGTAGAAGACGCCATGTCAGACCATCCAAAGATTTTGGAATGTGGTGTCATCGGTGTCGATGATGAAAAGAGTGGCGAAGTACCGAAAATTTACGTCGTCCGTAGTGACGAGAGCTTAACAGCTGAAGAGGTTATCGCTTATGGTAAAGAAAACCTAACTGGCTATAAACGTCCTCGTCATGTTGAATTCATTGATGAGCTGCCAAAATCTAATGTTGGTAAGATACTACGTAAAGATTTGCGAGCGCTTGAAGAAAAAAACCACGGCTGATTCACTAACCCTCATATGTAGATGTTTGATGATGAGTCCTGCTAAGTAGTAGGTACTCATAAAACGTCATGATAACCAATGCCGTAATAACCAAAAATGATAAGGTCGCTGATAGGCTACCTTGTCATTTTTTCGTCTGTACGGTTTTTTTTGACGTGGCGGTACTACCAGTATAGATAGAGAATTTTTAGCAAAACTGCTATAGTGCTCACCGACGTATTTTTTTATTTGTCTATAAAAAGACGGCAATTTTGCTCTATATGTTTGGTAAAACGATGATGATAAAGGCAACGCTTGATTCAGTGCAGCTGAGTCATTTCGAGCTTTATCATGGACTTAATATGGTGCTTTGATTGACAAAGCTTATGAATAACAAACCTTATCGTGTTACCACGTTTCTTATTCACAAGCTTATGCTGTCATTGACCATTCACAAAAAATAATGGTGTTTTCATTAGATTATTCTACGTTCTTAACGGTAACCTTTAGGGAAAATTATGACCGACAGTATCAATAAAGAGACAGCAAACGGTAAAACTGCGACTAGCAATAAAGGCAATGCGACTAACAATGTTCATGAAAGCAACGTTTATCAAGACAATGCCTTTCCTACCATGCCAACGATACCTAGCGATAGACCGTGGCTAAGTGCGTATGAGCGCTATGGCATTGACGCTACTATCGATATGCCGGACGACAATACCTCTTTACTTGATGTGTTTGAGCGTAACTTTAGCCGTTATGGACAAAAAACGGCTTATATCTGTATGGGTGCGACGATTAGCTTTAAGCAACTCGACTTGTATAGCCGCCAGATTGCCAGCTATTTACAGTCATTGGGATTGGTCAAAGGCGATAAAGTTGGCGTGATGATGCCCAATATCTTGCAATACCCAGTGGTGGCTTTGGGCATTATCCGCGCAGGTATGGTACTGGTCAACGTCAACCCTCTATATACCAGCCGAGAGTTATCGCATCAGCTGCATGATAGTGGGACTAAAGCTTTATTTATCGTAGAAAATTTTGCCAAGACCTATCAAGAAGCACAAGACAAAGGGCAGGTGCAGCATGTTGTCGTTTGTAAGATAGGTGACATGCTAGGGATGGTCAAAGGAACAGTGGTTAACCTAGTCGCTCGCCATATCAAAAAAATGATTCCTGCTTATAGCTTGCCAAATAGCGTGAGTTTCAAGCAGGCGTTAAGTGCGGTATCAGCGAGCAAGTACAAGCGCCCTGATATGAATCTAAGCGATGTGGCTTTATTGCAATATACGGGCGGTACGACTGGTGTGGCTAAAGGCGCGATGTTGTCGCATGGCAATCTAGTCGCCAATATGCTACAGATTAGCGCCTTGATGGACAGTGCGTTTGAAGAGGATGTCGATGCCAGCGACGTTATCTTGACAGCGCTACCGCTATATCACGTGTTCTCCTTTATGGTGTGCGGCATGTATGGCATGTATCAAGGTTATGCCGGTTTGCTTATCCCAAATCCACGCGATCTTGACGGTTTGATTAAAGAGATGGGCAAATACAAACCCTCTTTTATCCCTGCCGTGAATACTTTGTTTAATGGTTTGGTACATAAAGAAGGCTTTGCAGACTTAGATTTCTCTAACCTAAAAGCCTCGATTGGCGGTGGTATGTCCGTGTTACCAAGCGTGGCTAAAGAGTGGCACAAAATTACGGGACTACCTATTGTGGAAGGGTATGGTCTGTCGGAGACGTCTCCTGTGGCCGCTTTTAACCCCATGACCATTGCAGAGTTTACCAATAAGATTGGTATTCCTGCTTCGAGCACGGACATGATCTTGATCGATGATGACGAAAACGAAGTCGCGCTCGGTGATCGTGGCGAGATATGCGTCAAAGGTCCACAGGTTATGATGGGATATCAAAATCGTCCAGAAGAAACGGCCGACACCTTCACGGCTAATGGTTACCTAAAAACGGGTGACATCGGTATCATGGATGAAAAAGGCTTCATTAAAATTGTTGATCGTAAAAAAGACATGATTTTGGTGTCAGGTTTCAATGTCTATCCCAATGAGATCGAAGAAGCCATGAGCGAGCATCCAGCAATCACGGAATGCGGCGCCATTGGTGTGCCAAATGATGACCGCGGTGAAGAGCCAAAACTGTTTGTGGTCAAAAAAGGCGAAGTGACAGAGCAAGAGTTGCTCGATTTTGGCAAAAAGCAATTGACGGGTTACAAGCGTCCACGCCATATCCAGTTTGTGGACGAATTACCAAAATCAAACGTTGGTAAAATCTTGCGTAAAGAGTTGCGTAAGATGGAAGGGTTAGAGTAGTTTTTACGGCGATTGTTGTTGATCAAGACAGCTTTTGGCCTAAGTGCAGTGGCGTCATAGCTTAAGCGAATCTTGCTATTGCGCCGCTGTCACGTTAGGATATCTCAATATTTAAGTCTGGTGTTTTGCCAAACACACATTGCTCAGCCGAGTAGCAACAGACCTCTTATTTTTATGACACTGCTTTTAAAACATCGTACTAGGAATTTTTATGCGTATTGACAATCGTGAGCTTGACCAACTTCGCTCGATCAGCTTTGAGCGCCATTATACTAAGCATGCCGAGGGGTCAGTATTAGTGAGCTTTGGCGATACCAAAGTACTGTGTACGGCTAGTGTCGAATCTGGTGTACCGCGCTGGCTAAAAGGCAAAGGTAAAGGCTGGATCACTGCTGAATATGGCATGCTGCCACGTGCGACCAACACCCGAAATCAGCGTGAAGCGGCACGCGGTAAGCAGTCAGGTCGTACGCAAGAAATTCAGCGCTTAATTGGTCGTAGCTTACGCGCTATGATTGACTTGAGTAAGCTGGGTGAAAACACCATTTATCTTGATTGTGACGTGCTACAAGCCGATGGGGGTACTCGTACCGCTAGTGTGACTGGGGCGGCGATTGCGCTGATTGATGCATTAGAAAGCATTCAGAAAACCAAAAAACTAAAAGCCGATCCGCTGATTGGTTTGGTTGCGGCCGTTTCTGTCGGTATGAAAGATGGAGAAGCGTATCTGGATCTGAACTACGAAGAAGATGCCAGCTGTGATACCGATTTGAACGTCGTTATGACACAAAAAGGTGAGTTCATTGAGCTGCAAGGTACAGCAGAAGAAAAGCCATTTACCCGTGCGCAAGCAGACGACATGCTGGCGATGGCCGAAAAAGGTATTGCAGAATTGATTAAAATGCAGCAAACCGCGCTTGGCTGGTAACTTAGTTTTTATCTTCAACCCACTGTCTTGATGATTGGTTTCAATAACTGCCTGTTAGCGCTTGATAGGCAGTTTTTTAATAGACAATTACCCGAACATCCTGCAATAGGTAGTAATGCATGCTTAAGCTGACTGATGATGGCGCCAAAATCACCTTAGAGGGTCAGCCGCAAACGGCGGACAACGGCATGTTTTGGTTTGGGTTTGCGTTACTCGTAGGGGCAGTTGCGGTGGCTTTGGCCATGAGCTTATTGTCTGAGCGTTTGGCGATTGGTGCGCTCGCGCTTCTGATCATTGGTAGTTTTGTTTTTAACAAGCAGCGCCAAAAGCACAAAAAAGCCATGAGCGGTATGATTAGTAGTGGTACGTTGTGGGTGCGTGCAGGTGAGCTGGTGCATGACGGTCAAGGTAAGCGTGAGCACATTCACATAGCTGATGAGGACAAAGTCGTGCTTATCGATGATGAATTACAGATCGTCGATCGTAATGATATCCGCAAATACTCTATTAGTGGCTTTGAGAGTCTCCAAGAAGCAACCGCTACTAAAGCCATCCTAGAAGGACAAGCACTGACAAAACGCCATGTAAATATCAAAATGAGCAATGATGAGAGCCGCTCTTAGCGGTTGGTTTGTTCATTGATGTCCTTTTATAAACGCTTATTTTATCTCATGATAATGTAACGCTGTCTGTTTGATTCTATTTTTATCCCGCCTAAATTTCTGCTTTGGTTTAACCATTGGTCGGTGTTTTTATACCTATTATCGGCTGTTTGAGGTGAATAGGGCTTGCAGATCCGTGTCTAAATGGTTTATAAGTAGGATTGAAAAACCCCCATTGTTACGTTTGTTTTTGTTGTCATTTGTCTCTTATTGACAAGGAGTTAGTCATGTCGCGTTTGCCCATGCTGCGTATTACAGCGCCGTGCAGTTTATTGTTACTCACCTATGGCATAGTAGGACAGGCCCATGCAGATAGCATGAGTGCACTCATTGCCCAAAAGTCCGTTCAGCAAAATATCAGTGCTCGCTATACACCGTCTTATTCAGCGGTGCCTTCTGTTAGGGTTAGTACGCACTCCACCATTCAACGTGCTCGCTCACCTCAAAACGCTGTAGACATTCAGCAAAGAGACAGCGGCAGTTATTCTCATAGTAGCCATTATTCTAGTATGAATAACGATGGCAATCAGGCCACGTCAAACACTGCTTATCGTTATCCTATGGTACAGCGGCAAACGCCTTCGGTACTACCAGCGTTTTTATCGGGGAGTTATGACAACGTCGATAGCGAGTATTTACCGCTGCTAAGTAATGCTGAGACGCAAAGTAGTATGGCTGCACGCGAGGTCGTCAGTACGGCCCGTAAAATGGCGCTCAATGAGCGTACCATTATTCGAGGCGGCTGCTGGGATTATCTGAATGCCGTGTTCAATCGGGCAGGGGTAACCCGTGATACTGTTCATAAAGGCACTTACGGACAAGGCCCTTATGCCAGTAGCGGCGAGATTGAAGTCGGTGATTGGCTTTACTATATCAACCATGGCTACAATGGGGTGGAGCATAGTGGACTGTTCGTGGGCTGGGTCGATGAGCGTGCTAAGCAGGCTCTCATACTCAGCTACGCTGGTGAAAACCGCCGCGAACCAGCGCGTTATCGTGTTTATGATCTGAGCAATGTCTATCAGATCATGCGCCCTAGTGTTTAGAGTTGTATTGCTATTATTGATTTACTCGTCAATTCACTCGTCAACTCGCTTAGTCTACTAAGTACAGTGAAGGCATAAAAAAAGCGTCTACCACGTGTATGAGTGATGGACGCTTTTTTGTGTGAACAGTAGAGTTAAAACGGTTTTACCACGACTAAAATTACAATAATGACTAAGGCAAAGACTGGCACTTCATTAAACCAACGCCAAAATTTATGGGTTTTATAATGCGGGTTATCCATCAGCTTTTTACGATAAAAGCCGCAGGCACCGTGATAGCCAGACAGCAGTATCACTAATAGCAGCTTAACGTGCAACCAGCCCTGAGTTTTATAAACCTCCCAGCCAATAATCAGCATCCACAGACCAAAGACCCATGTCGCTATCATCGATGGTGTCATAATACCACGATACAACTTGCGCTCCATAATAATAAAGCGCTCATGACTGACGCTATCGTCGCTCATCGCATGATAGACAAACAGACGCGGCAAATAAAATATCGCGGCAAACCAGCAGACCATCGAGATAATGTGCGCCGCTTTAATCCAGTTAAAATAGTCTGGCATGACAGTCCTCTTTTATATGCCCAAGCAGATTGGGGCGGTAAATCGTGCTGGCAAGCTTAGCGCAGATGATCCAATAATGGTAGCGTTAAAAAACTACTCTGCCAACACAACTTGTGATTGATGACCACTCATCGCATCCATGACAGGCACTTGCTTTGGTGGTCTAGGAGCCGCAAATTGTGCGGTTAAGCCAAGCTCACGCATCAGTCTGTTATCGCTTGACTGGCTGGCATTGCCTGTGGTCAGCAGCTTATCGCCATAAAAGAACGAGTTGGCACCAGCCATAAAGGCCAAAGCCTGCTCAGAATCAGACAAGCTTTCGCGTCCAGCAGACAGGCGCACATAACTGGTCGGGCAGCAGATCCGCGTCACAGCGATGGTGCGTATCCACTCAAGCACCGATAGCTGACCCTCTTCAATCACTCGATCGCCAATCGGCGTGCCTGCGATAGGAACCAATAGATTCACCGGAATAGACTCTGGCGCTTTGGGCATTTTGAGCAGCTCATGCACCCAGTCAATGCGGTCATCACGGCTTTCACCCATGCCCACGATATTGCCACTACAGACATTGATGCCTGAGTTGCGCACGTTGGTGAGCGTGTCTAGACGCTCATCGTAGCTGCGGGTGCTGACCACTTGCTCATAGTAGCGGCGTGACGTGTCTAGGTTGTGGTTGTAATAATCCAATCCTGCATCGGCCAATTGGGTGGCTTGCGCGGTATCGAGCATACCAAGGGTCATACAGGTCTCAAGTCCTAATGCTTTGACTTCTTTGATCAACTCAACCACATAAGGCATGTCTTTGGCGCTGGGATGTTTCCAAGCCGCGCCCATACAAAAGCGCGATGAACCAGTGGCTTTGGCACGTTTGGCCGCGGCAATCACCTTGTCAACTTCTAAGCGCTTTTCTGCTTGCAGCTTAGTCGTGTCGCGGTGATGACCCGACTGGGAGCAGTAGCCACAATCTTCAGGACAGTTGCCTGTCTTGATGGACAGTAAGGTGCTGATTTGTACCTCATTGGCAGCAAAGTGCTGACGATGAACCGTTTGCGCTTGTAGCAATAAGTCCATCAAAGGTAAGTCAAATAACGCAGCGATGTCTTCACGGCTATACTGTTTGCTGGCTTGCAGGCTTTTAGTAGCGTCTGTTGCAAGGCGGGCCAACAAGTCATTATTGAGGCTATTTTGATTATCAATTGGGTCAGTGGGGCGACTGGCATTCGGTTCTGCAATGCTAAGTAATCCTGCCATGGTATAAATCCTTTTATAATAATAGTAAATCGTGTCAATTTAATCTAAATACTTGGAGCGACGGTCATTTTTGCGACAATAAAAAAGGTTGCGGTATAGTATAACGCAACCTTTTTAGAAAGTCAGAACCCTGCTAGAGAGTATTTAGCATCAACACAATAAAGCCCATAAACCGTAACCACTTGCGACGCCATGATCTCATCATTGGTAAGTTATAGGAATGATAAGTCAGGTAAATACTAGGTTATAGCAATACTAAGTTATAACAGTAGAGCTACTTGCCCAACTTGTGCTTCGCCACTCCGATCCAATGATTGGCAAACTGCTGAGCTTTATACGCATAAGGTTTGGCTTTTTGAATGTACGGTTTGTACTCTTCTGGAATGGTCGGCACGATGTGCTTCGCAAGCTTGTTAAACCACATCATAAGACTGTAGTCACCTTCAATGCTCAAATTGCCCTCTTGTACCGCAGTCATAAAGGCTGGCAGATCGCCTTTGGTCAAAAGCTTGACGCCAGTCATAGAGTCTTTAAAGTTGATCGTAAGGTCGGCTTTTTCTGCATGACCGCTGTGTTGGCTAAATTGGCCATTATCAAAGCGATAATAACGCGCGACATCAGACTCGTCGCTGGCAAGCTCGATGGTGACCTTGCGATCAGCAAAAAGCGCTTTAACGTCTTCGTCATTGCTGTCGGCAAGCATAGACAAACGGTAGCCGATCACAGCCAATAACACATCTAATGGGTCGGACTTGATATCTAACACAGGCACAGTAAACATAAGGAAACTCCTAAAGAATGAGACGCAAAATAATGCGTACTTTATAACAATTTTTGGCACAAATATATAAGTAGATTATAAACGATGAGTCAGGCTCAATTCTTTAGGAGTTACGTAGAGTGCGTTAAGTATCTTGTAACATTCGTGGACATTAACATTATTAGAGCGGGCTTAATAAAAGCGTGGCTGATAGTCGTCATCATAAACAGGGGTGTGCTCAATATAGCGCGCCGCTTCTAGTTTGCGCTGTTGTTGTACTGATTGACTCACATCCTCATAACGTAGCGCCCGATATAGTACCCAAACCGTCAAAGGCAACCAACTAATACCCATGGCGACCACATAGCGGTGCCACTCTGATAGCTCAGACAGCAGAGGGCGAGTTGCTAAGGTGCTCTGGATGGCTTCCACGCCTAGCCAATACGCCATCCCACCAAATAGATACCACAGTAGCCAACGTTGTGATGATAAAGCGATTGCCACTACCGAGCCCGCTAGTACGCTATAACCAAGCAATTCAACATTGCTCCATGTGTCTATGGCAATAAAAGAAAATACAGTGAGTAACATCATTCATCTCGCTATTCATAAGGTGAATTCCAATGAGGCTATTATGAAAGTTTGGGGAACAAAGCTAAAGAGGGGAGAGGCGACTTTGCGACAACCGTTGACGTTTGATTTTTTAGTGCGTTTTGAGGTTTTTCTCGTGCAGATTTTGAGCTAAGCACCACAAAGATGGTGCTTAGTTTTGCAAACAGAGAGAGTTATATAGAGGGGTTTATTCTGAACTGACGGTAGCGCTTAAACAGGGTTGCGACGGTTGCCCCACCACGATAACAGTGACACCAAAAATGCGCCCAGTAGCATCAGCCCTAGCGTGGTTAGCCAATGGGCGCCAGTAGGATAGTGCCAAGGCATGACGTTGTTTATCGCCTCGCTATTTAGCGTGCCCAAGGTATCCGTTTTCCACGGCCACACTTTGACCAAAGACCCTGCGATAAAGCCTGTCAGTAGCGCTAACGTGGCTTGATAGTAGCGGGATAACAACCATTTAAGGGCACGGGTAAACAACAACAGACCAGTGGCCATACCCGCAATAACAGTAAAGATGATACTAAAATTCAGAGTATGCACAGCTTCTAATACCGCGTCATAAGCACCCAACAACAGTAAAATAAACGATCCTGATATACCAGGCAATATCATGGCACAAATCGCGATAGCCCCAGCTATAAACAAATACGGCAAGCTGGGTGTGGTGGTGAGTAAGGGTAAGCTACTAATGACCACAGCGAAGATAAGCCCAGTGGCAAACAATGCCACTCGCCCTACATTCCAGCGTTTAATCTCACTTAATAGGATAAAGACCGTGGCAACGACCAGCCCAAAAAAGAACGACCAGATATACAGAGGTTGATTGTCCAGCAAGTGTTTAATAATGCCAGCTAACGTCGCAAAACTGCTCGCAATACCGAGTAACAAAAACAGTAAAAATGTCGCATCGACCGCTCGCCAAACAGCAAGCAGCCCTTTAATGCCGCCTTCTTGTCGAAATGTCTGCCAGAGATTAGGGCCAATGCTGCCAAGCGCATTAATCAAGCGCTCATAAATCCCAGCAATCAATGCAATGGTACCGCCAGAGACACCAGGCACGATGTCCGCTGCGCCCATGCACATTCCTTTGATATAAACCCCTACTAATTGCTTAGGCGTATCGGCGGGTTTAGGAGGAGCATTCTTATCCAATAGTAGTGGCGCTGACGGCTCGTTCGGCCGTGGTGATTGTGGTGCCGTCATGGACAATCCTTCATTATTTAACAATAAGTGTTGAGGGTTAATGGTATGTCGCGTTTATGGCCGCGCTAAAATAGGGACGCTAAAAATGGCTGTATAAAGCTGATGGCATGAAAAAAGCATAAAAGCCAGATTAATGATAAAAACATCAATCTAGCTTCGGGTATTGTTTTGAGAGTGTGGTCACTACTGTGTCGGCGCTAAGGCTGGATAGCCAAGCGCGTAAAGGGTGCCTTCAAGCCCAGTCACGTTGATCGCGGCATCGGCACGTGCTTGGACGATGGGCTTCGCATGGTAAGCGATGCCTAGATCGGCAATGCTCATCATCGGTAAATCATTGGCACCATCACCAACGCAGACAACTTGTGACATCGCGATACCCAAACGCTCAGCTGTGTGTTCGACGATAGCGGCTTTTTTGGCACCATTGACGATGGGCAGCTGGACATGACCTGTGACTTCATTTTCGTCGATGTCTAAGGCATTTGCATGAACTTCGTCAATGCCCAGCTGCTCAGCGATGTAGCGAGCAAAATAGGTAAATCCGCCTGAGACGAGCACCGTATGATAGCCTAAGGCTTTTAGCGCGCTAATGGTGGTGCGAGCGCCCATGGATAGAGTTAGGCGGCCACATATCTCATCAAGCACCTCGGTTGAGATGCCTTTTAATAACGCTACCCGTTTGGCAAAAGACTCATCAAACTCAATTTCACCGCGCATGGCAGCTTCAGTGATGGCGGCAACCTCCTCACCGATGCCTGCGGTTTTGGCCAGCTCGACGATGACTTCTTGCTCAATTAAGGTTGAATCCATATCAAAGCAGGCAAGCTTATGGGTACGGAGCATATGACCGACAGACGAAATATGGCAATCAACCACATCTAGGTGGTCGGTATTATTTGCATGATTAGCGTTTTTATACGCTTCAGTTAAATCGTGACGCAAGCGCGTCGTCAGCTGGTCATCAATGATGTGCGCGGCAGCGGTTTTTTTACCGGGGTGCATGAGCGTATCAGTCACTGGAACCAGCAAGTAGCGGAATACTTGCGACTGGGTAAAGGGTAGACGCTGCGCGTTCCCTGCCATCGGCTCTGTATCAGAAACGCTGATATTGACAAAACTGGCATCGGTATCTTCTGCGACGGTGACCAAATGCCAGCTTGGCTGCTCATCGACCCATGACTGTACATACTGATGGATATCAAGAGTGGATATTTTGTTAGGTAGTACGACAATGAGAGCAAACACAGGGAGAGACTGTAGCGCGTCAAAATCTTGTAAGTTGGTGCCTTCAGGTAGTAGTGATGCAATAGAATCGACGGCTTGTTGCCATGCTTTGCTGTCTTTTGGTAACGAATAAGATGTATTGTTTGGCATGGCTCAATTGTCCCTTGTATGCTCATATAAGATTAGGAATAATACCAGTTTTACTGGGCAGCGCCTATAGATGACACACAAAGTATCATGGTGGTGCAAAAACGGCTGTTGTGGCTTAAAAGACCGTTGAAATTGAATACCATTATTATGATGAATTTATAAAGTTGCTCACGCTATAAGGTTTATTATGGTGATATAGTAGAGCGTAACAGGTGACTGTATTTCTGATAGTGTTATCAGTTACAGCGAGTCCAAAGTGCGCCAGCTTACGTTAAGTAACAACATCTTAGACAACAGCACTTGCTTTGAGTAACGGTTTGTAAAGATGTACGCAGTACCATTTTTTTTAACTTAGCCAAAAAATGAGCGATAGCCTTGTTTTTTAATTTCTTTTATCCAAAAAAGTTTAACATATCATGACGTATTTAGCGCCGCGGCAAGGGTTGTTTGCCATTATTCTTCTGGTTAGTTTTTGTTTACAGACTTTGCTATTGGTCATCAGCACAGATCAGCAGCTGAGTAAAAGTCGTGCGTTAAAAGGCGAGCAGATGGTCGCCCAGCTGATTGATGAAGCACGGTTGTCTTTAGAAAATAAAGACCGTGTCAGCTTAAGTGTCATTGCCAATCGCTATACTAGCGAGCAAGACGTGACACGCATATTGATTAAAGACAATAACGACGATGTCTTGGTACCTGTTGGCAACGCGCCAATGCAGCAAGGGGATACCATTCGACAGATTGCCACCAATGGCGATGCGGTGATTGGCAGTGTGTCGTTGACGCTAAAAGATATTAGCAAAGGCGAGATTATCGCCATGCAATGGCCGTTTGTCATCGGTTCCATGCTACTGCATTTATTACTTTGGCTGATTTATGGTTATCTTGCTCGTCCAACCAAAGAGCAGATCAATGCCCTAAGCCGTGACATTCAAGACTTGCATCGCGAGCAGTATATGCAGATTGACCCGCGAAGCTATGATCGTGACTTTGAACGTCGTTCAACGGATAGAGACACGGTCGGTTCTACTGAGAGCACAACAGACAGTGAGACAACCCCTATGCACAAATTTGATGTGCACAGTGAAGTGAATCAATATTTAAAAACCCAGCAAAATCAAAACGGGGCGAGTGATACCGGTGGCGCTAGCGCCAGCACTACTGAAAGTGCAACTGCAGAGCGCACGGATCATCAGTCAGCCAGCAGACAAAATGAGATAAGCAGCGCTAATGCTAGCTCTAAAGATAGTAGCGCTCATAAGTCTAGTAGCGCCTCTCGACTGTCTGCCACCCGCTCGTTTGACAGTGTGAGAGTGCAGATTGTGTTTCATGATGAGTTCAATATGCTTGAGCGTCTGGCACCGGCTCAGCGTTTGCCTTATCTGGCGTTATGCACACAGCTGTTGAATCAAGCGGTGACCGAGCTACTCAAGCAGCCACTATTGCTGGGTGTGAGCGTGATGAATGAGCCACGTTTTGAAGATAATGGCGCAAGCGTGTTGTTAAAAGCGGACAACAGGCATGCAAAAGTTGCGCTCGCTGGTGTGATGCTTGGCAAACTGTACTTAATGCTCAACAAGATTATCCATGATAAGCATATTGAGCTGTCACGTTTTGCCTTGCCTGCCAAAGCGGGGGTCAGTGATGACGCGCAGTCAGAGGCGATGACGCAACTGCTACACAGTATCGGCAAAAAAGAGCAAATGCTGATCTTACTACCGAATGCAGGTACCAAGCAGATCAGTCACCATGTACAAGTACATAGCGTCATGCGTCCGACAACCGTCTATGAGCGCGAATGTGCCATATTTGATGGTGGTAATGATGCGATGATTCAGCGTTTAGCGGATGTCCGTAACGCCGTATTAATGGTAGAAAATGATGGCGAGTCATCTACTTAACCACACTGGGGCTTAGTGGTTTATACACAATTGTCTGCTGTAGGACTGGTATCGTTATGTTGGCTCTGAATACAAAATAGGCCATAGTGATAAAAAGGATTGACAACGCTTAACAGAGACTTTATAAGGCATATGTATATTGATGTATTATTAATACCCTTGCTAAAAAAGATAGGAGTTTTTCATGAGTGACGCTGATATTGACGACGATTTTGATGATGATTTTGTCGACGATGATGATGCAAAGATGGTGGAAGAGGCCGAAACGAGTGTACGTACACGCTTAAGTAGCCTAGAGAAGCGTCGGTTGATTGACAACTTGCTAGAAGAAAAGCGTTTGGCCAAAGAGCTAAAAGACGATCTAGATGATATAGACAACTTCGATGAAGATGGCGATGACTGGGATGACGATCTTTAGGCGTTAGACTCAGTTGTGATGGCAGTGAAGGTAGCCAAGTCATGTAAGCCGACTAACGCGCTTTATTACTGGATATTTATCTGGCTGCGCTAAGCTGATGGTGTCCTATTTGCCACTTTTTACAGTTGCTAGTAACCCGCTCTATTCAATGTTCTTACTTTATAATGGTGGTTTGGGTGTTTATCCAAACGACCTTTATCCTCAGATTTTCCGCTATCCTGCATTCATCCAATCATTTATTGCGACTGACGCAATCCATCTATTAAGGACCACTACCTCATGAGTAATCAACTAAGCTTCGATGAACTACTAGACTATTTAGACAATCAAGAGAGCCAGTTTGTGCTCGATAGTGTCGCGGCCCATGGTTTTTTGACCGCGACAGTGATCGGACGCCCGTTGCCAAACTGGATGGATGCCTTATTTGAAGGTCATACCAGTGAGATTCCAGACAATGTCATCGACGGTATCCAGCGCTGGCGTGACGCTATCATGGCGGAGCTAAAAAACGAGACGCCTATCGAGCTGCCGTTTGGTGAAGACGCGGGTAACGAAGAAGTGGCGGTCGATTTTTCAGATGAGTCAGACATCGTTGCTTGGTCGATTGGCTTTGTCGATGCGATGTATGGCGATGAAGCAAGCGACTGGTTTGAGGATGAAGAGACCGCAGAAGATGTGGCTGTATTGACCTTGCCTATGATTGTGTTGAGCGGCATCGATGATGAAGATCCAGAGCTGGCTGAGATGCGTCGCGATGAAGATAAACTGGTGCAAATGGCCAATAGTATCGAAGGCAACTTAACTGAGCTGTTTTTATTGTTCCATACCAATGATTAGTATCTTTTACAGTAGCACTGATTTCTAGTCGCTGTTTGGTTGACTATTGTCTATGCTGCTAGATACTCACTGAATAATCCTATTAAGTCACCGATAAGGTCGTACTATGACTGTGCAACTCTCTAACCTCGAGCACTTGCCTAACTATCAGATCACCGAGCGCCTCGATGTGGTGTACGGTAGTACCGTGCGCTCAAAGCATGTCGGCAAAGACTTGTTTGCTGGCTTAAAAAACATCGTCGGCGGTGAGTTGACGGCTTATACCGAGCTGTTAGAAGAGTCGCGCCAAGAGGCGATAGACCGTATGATTATTAAGGCCGAAGCGTTGGGTGCGGATGCCATCGTTGGTCTGCGTTTTTCGACATCTAGCATCGCTCAGGGTGCCTCTGAGTTGTTTGTCTACGGTACCGCTGTCAAAGCCGTGCCTATGTCACAGCAATCCTATCAAAATCCGCCAAATGATGGTCAACAGCCCACCATGCAAAATCCAGCACCTGTGCCGACGGATGATTTGCCACGTTTCAATCCTTTTGGTTAATGAACCGAGCTTCAAAGCATTGATGCTTTTTACGATAAGAGACGTGCCATGAATAACTCCCTCACTCAAATGCTCATCAACTATGCGCCGTTTATTTTATTGTTCGCCGCTGGTTGGTTTTTTGGGTCGCGTCATGAGCGTCAGCATTTAGCGCAGCTGCGTGTTGCAGAGCAAGCGCTTGGTGATATTGTGGTGTCAAGCGAGCGTTTTTATCGTCCCACACTTGCCGCTCATAGTGAGGGCGAGTTGGTACTGGGCAGCGTGGTCATCGGCCAAGATTACTTTAAAATGATTGTCGCGCGCGTGCTCAGTCTGTTTGGTAAAAACCTGACCACCTACGAGACGTTACTAGATCGTGCCCGCCGAGAGGCTATCGTACGTATGCGTACTGATGCCAAAGCCAAAGGTTATAACCATATTTATGGTTTACGCCTTGAGGTCACCAATGTCAATCAATTGGGCAGCATGGTAGAAGCCATTGCTTATGGGACGGCGGTTATCAGTAGCGACACAGCCAGTAGTACGACAACGGTCCCTCCTCATCTCACTACCTAGAACCCTGGCTATCTAAACTGCCTATCCCCGCTTATGTTATCCATTGTGAAAGATCCTTTCTTTATTTGACTGATGAGTAGTTGAATAAAGCAAATAATAGACTTTGACAGCGATATACTTACTTTTCTTGTACTCGTGTTTTTAGGATACGTATAGAGACGTCTCGTCTGAAAATAATACAGTATGAAAAACTCGATGGTATGAGAGACGAGTTGTACGAAAACGCTAATGACGTCGATGGCTTTTATCCAAACTATCAGCAGGATTGGCTGGTAGCCCATCACGGCATTGTCATAAACCGACCCAAAAGCGGGTCTTATCTACATGGATGTAGTTATGGAAGGTCTTGAGATAGTCACGTTAGTAAATTCAGTCGTCATTCCCATTTCTCTATTTTTTATCATGATGGGTATGGGGTTGAGTCTTGTTGTGAACGACTTCAAACGCGTTCTAAAGTTTCCCACAGCGGTTGGTATAGGTCTCACCAATCAGCTAATCATGTTACCGATCATTGGGTTTTTGTTAGCCAACATTATGCCGTTGTCGCCAGAGTATGCAGTAGGGGTGATGCTTCTTGTTCTGTGCCCAGGCGGCACAACCTCCAATTTGTTCACGTATTTGGCCAAAGGCGATGTTGCGCTGTCGGTTACCATGACGGCTATTGCTAGTGTCATTACGGTCTTTACGATTCCTGTGGTGCTCAGTTACTCCTTGATTCATTTTATGGGGGCAGGTAGTGAGTTTCAGTTACCAGTCGTAAAAACCATGCTTACCTTGATATTATTGACCATCGTGCCGATCTGTATTGGCATGATTATCAAGCGCTTTGCTCCTAAAGTCGCTGAAAAGTCACAAGTGTATGTGTCAAGATTTGGTGTGGTGTTTTTGGCGTTTTTGGTTTTGTTTTTAGTTTATGTCCAACGAGATATCATTGTTGGCTCCTTTATCGAGGTAGGGCCAGTATCCTTGTTACTAAATGTCTCAACCATGGCGCTGGGTTATTACACCAGTAAGTGGTTCGGATTGAATTTGGCACAAAGAACTTCTGTGACGCTAGAAGTGGGACTGCAAAACAGCACCTTGTCTATATTTATGGCGTTGACGCTATTGTCCAGCTACCCAATGTCGGTCACGCCTGCTATTTACACGTTAATCATGTTCCTGACGGCTGGCATTTTAGTCAGAGTGTTTAGTGCTAAATATAATAAGCGGAAGAGGTCTGAAGTAGAGAGTAGCGTTTTGGCCGCACGTCGACTTTAGATAAAGCTGGCATATACTTAGCGTAATTACCGCGATTGGTCGAGCCGTCATCTTGACCCGCCACATTGCCCCATAATAAGTTTATAACGTCTAAACTTGTTATGGGCGATAAGTGCTTCTATGGTCAGGGACTTTGGACGTCATAACCTCAATCAAACCCTAAGGCCGTCGGCCGTGTACGTGGGTTCTGGCGTCCGCTCTGTCATTGGCGGTTTGTTCTTTTACTTTTTCGACGTCAAATAAGAAGGTGCGGTTTTTGAGTACCGCGACAAACACCACGCCACCTATCGTATTACCGACCAATATCACTGCTAAAAACAGCAAATAGCGCCATAAGCTAACCGTGTTGCCATATAACAGGGCTGAAAATATCTCGATGTTACCAATGATACTGTGGTGCAGACCCAAAAACCCAATACTGCCAGTGATAACAGTGACTAAGACGATGCGGCTTAGGGTGTCGCGTGCTGAGGTCACAAGCCATGCGGTGACGCCCATCATCCAACCGGCCAATATGGCACTGCCAAATATGACCCACCATCGAAACCCCAAAATGTGCTCGGCATAAGCGTCAATATCACTCGCGCTAAACAGCTGCATATTTAAGCCCAAGCCAATCATCAAAGCGGCAAATAAACAACCGCCAACGACGTTACCCGCGATAACAATGCCCCAAAGACGTAGCAGCTTGTTTAAGGGTTCGATGCCATTGAGGACAGGTAGGCTCAAAAGAGAGGTTTGTTCGGTAAACAGTAGCGACTGACCAATCACCACAATGATAAAACCGATGGGATAAAGGAGCGAGGCAATCACAAGCGCGTAGTGATTGGGCAGCACGCCACTGAGTAGAGCAAAAGCGGATAAAATCATAAAAAAACTGATGCCAATCTCTAAGCCTGCGGTCAAGGCACTGGTAAATAGTGATCCCAGCGAGCGCCCAAAAGTTTTTTTGGCGTCCATTGCCTGCTCAACCAATATACTGGCATGGCTTTTTGCTTGACTCAAATTGTCATCGTGGGCGACCTTTTTGATGGTTTCTTTGTCTTCTTTGCTGATCTTTTCAGAGAAATCCTCATCTTCTAAATGCTCAGTGGCTTCGGTGTCTTCTAGAACGTCGGTATCATCTAGAGCACCAGCATCACTATCGCTTTTATCCCTGTCCTCTTTATCCCTATAATCGAAATCAGATTTATCTTGTGGTATCACGTCAGCGTTATACTCATGATTGCTAGCATCGTCAATGGCGTGCTTGTCGTCGACACTGTCAGTCTGAGAGTGGGTTTTATGCTCGGTATCTTGGGGCACGGTCAGCTCGCTGTTTATCAGATAATGCTGTTAGTAGAAAGACATCCACTATATTCTATAGCGTGACTCACATTTTATAGCATGGCGATGACTTATTTTGTTGAGCGTTCAGTCGATTGGGGTTGTTAATTGTTTAATGCCGCTTTGTCACGCTGATAAATTGCCATAGCATCTAACAAAATCTGGCTATCTGCGTTAAAATCACGGTATTAATTATTTCGCCTATTATGCAAATTTTTGTTTGACCCCATTCATTATTAACAAAAGACAATTTTACTATGAGCACTCCTAATACCAAGGCCAACCTGACCCAATCCATTCAAGCTGCCTTAAGCCAACTTGAGCACGCTTACAATCCTGCGGAGATCGAGGCCGGCATGTATCAAGGCTGGGAAGAAAGCGGTTATTTTAAGCCAAGCTTTGATAAAGACGAGTCGTTCTCTATCGCGCTGCCACCACCGAACGTCACAGGCTCGCTGCATATGGGTCATGGGTTCAATAATGCCATCATGGATGCGCTCACGCGTTATCACCGCATGGATGGCGACAATACCCTCTGGCAGCCGGGTACGGATCATGCGGGTATTGCCACGCAAATGGTCGTGGAGCGTCGCCTTGAAGCGCAAGGGTTAAAACGCCGTGATATGACACGCGAAGATTTCATCGATAAAGTGTGGGAGTGGAAAGAAGAGTCGGGCGGCAATATCACGAGCCAAATTCGTCGTTTGGGCAGCTCAGTTGATTGGTCGCGTGAGCGCTTTACCATGGATGATGGTCTGTCCAATGCGGTAAAAGAAGTGTTCGTACGTCTGTTCGATGATGGTTTGATTTATCGTGGTAAGCGCCTCGTGAACTGGGACCCAAAATTCCAAACAGCGCTGTCTGATCTAGAAGTCGAAAACCACGATGAAAAAGGCAACTTATGGCATTTCCGCTATCATTTCACGGATAAAGACATCACCACTCAAGATGGCAAAAACTATCTGGTGGTCGCGACCACGCGTCCTGAGACCTTGCTTGGTGATACGGCTGTGGCGGTCAATCCTAGCGATGAGCGATACGCACATTTGGTTGGCAAAACCATTACCTTGCCCATCACTGGTCGCGTCGTGCCTATCGTTGCCGATGATTATGTCGAAAAAGACTTTGGCACAGGCTGCGTCAAAATCACCCCAGCGCATGATTTTAACGATTATGAATTGGGTCGTCGTCATAATTTGCCGTTGATTAACATCCTCGATGAGCGCGCCAATATCTTAGCATCGATGGAAGTTTACCCTGATCTGCAAACGCGTGAGCCTAAGCTTGAGACCACACCTAGCGACCATTTAGGTAACAGCTATGCCGGGCTTGAGCGTTTTACGGCACGTAAATTTTTAGTGGCGCAAGCAGGCGAGCAGGGCTGGCTAGAGGACATCGAGGACTATGCCCTAAAAGCGCCGCGTGCAGAGCGTGGCGGCACCATCGTTGAGCCATGGCTGACCGATCAGTGGTATGTGGCAGTGAATAAACTGGCCCAGCCTGCGATTGATGCGGTAGAAGACGGCAGCATTGAGTTCGTCCCGGCCCAGTACAAAAACATGTATATGGCATGGATGACCGACTTACAAGACTGGTGTATCAGCCGTCAGCTATGGTGGGGTCATCGCATCCCTGCATGGTATGACGATGCGACGGGCGAGATCTATGTGGCGCGTGATGAAGCCGAGGTACGCACTAAGTACAATCTAAGCGACGACGTGACATTGCGTCAAGATGATGACGTACTCGATACATGGTTTAGCTCTGGCCTATGGACATTTAGTACGCTTGACTGGGCAGATGTGAACGCTGATCCGCGTGTGCTAGAGACCTTTCACCCAACCAGCGTGCTCGTGACAGGTTTTGATATTATCTTCTTTTGGGTTGCCCGCATGATCATGATGACCATGCACTTTGTGAAAAACGAAGATGGCACGCCGCAAGTACCGTTTAAGACCGTCTATGTGCATGGTCTGGTACGTGATAGTAATGGTCAAAAGATGTCAAAGTCAAAAGGCAATGTCTTAGATCCGATTGATTTGATTGACGGTATTGAGCTAGAAGCGCTGGTCGAAAAACGCACCAGCAATATGATGAATCCCAAAGACGCGGCTAAGATTGAAAAGCAAACGCGTAAAGAGTTCCCAGAAGGCATCCCCGCTTATGGCACCGATGCGCTGCGCTTTACCTTCACATCCTTAGCCAGTACCGGTCGCGATATCAACTTTGATCTAAAGCGTGTCGAGGGCTATCGTAACTTCTGTAATAAAATCTGGAACGCCAGCCGTTTTGTCCTCATGAACTGTGTCGATGGCGAAGGCAGTGCCAAGCCTATCGACCAGACTGCAAACCCTGACGTATGGGAATTACCAGAAAAATGGATCATGAGCCGTCTGAACTCTAGTATCAAAGACATCCATCAGCATTTCGCCCAGTATCGTCTCGATATGGTCAGCCAAGATATCTATGAGTTTATCTGGAATGAGTACTGTGACTGGTACGTTGAGCTTGCCAAAGCCAGCCTAAATGATGACTCGGTGTCGGACGCGCGCAAAGCGCAAATCCGCTATGTACTCCTGCATGTGCTCGAGACGGCGCTACGCTTCACGCATCCCATCATGCCGTATCTGACCGAGCAAATCTGGCAGACCATCGCGCCGCTACTCGGTCGTAAAAACACCGACAGCATCGTGGTCGCTGACTATCCACAAACCGATGACAGCCAAATCAGTGAGCAAGTAGAGGCGGATATGGCGTGGCTACAAGAGCTGATCGCGAGCGTCCGTAACATCCGGGGTGAGATGAAGCTGGGTAATGCCGTACGTCTGCCAGTGCTCCTACAAAACGTCTCGAGTGATGAAGAAGCGCGTCTATCACGTATCAAAAACCAGTTTAAAGCACTGGCTAAAGTCGAGAGCTTAGAGATCGTCAAAGAAGGCGATGAGGTGCCACTATCATCATCAAGTATGGTCGGTCAGCTACGGGTACTTGTACCGATGAAAGGTCTGATTGATCCAACGGCTGAGCTGGCACGTCTGGGCAAAGCGCATGAAAAGCTACAAAAGCAAGCCGACGGTATCGCGCGCAAGCTGGGTAATGAAGGCTTTGTCAGTAAAGCACCTGCGGAAGTGGTCGATGCAGAGAAGGCGAAACTGGCTGAGTTAGAAGGGCAGCTGTCCGCGATGACAGCGCAGATGGAACAGTTGAAGGCGTTGTAAAAAAAGCGTAAATATCTATAGTAATAAAAAACGCTGTCACACTTGTGATGGCGTTTTTTTATCTCTTAACTATTACTCAATATTTCAATTTTTATGATATAACTAATGGCTAGCGAAATTAGAATAGTTTACTAACTCACTAGTAGTAAATAATGAGAGAGTTTTAAGACATGACATGTGCTTTTCAAGGTTGTACGAATAATAAATTTGCGCCTCACGAAGAATGTGCTCTTCATTGTGTAAAAAACAACTATCAAAATGATAGGAGAAAAAGCGTTTTATCTGAGTTTTACAACTTATTGAGGATTTATATAGCAGACTTCCTTGCTAGAAACCCAGTTTCAAATTCTCACAATAATCAAGGCTTATTTAATTCTTCATCTAGCCCATATCAGAGAGATTTAGGTATAGACCTTTCTCAGATGTTCCGAAACTACGATTTAGATGATGAAAAAACTAGAGACTTGATTCGTAGGAACAATATACATGACTCGATAGTTTTATCTAATATTAATTTTCCTCATAGAAAGAGCAAAGACAGTTTTGATTATTTCAAACTATTGAAGCTTTGTAATGGAATTCACTTACTTGACTGTCATTTATATATAGGTGATTGGCAGCTAGAAGATGTAAGTTTTTTCTTTCAAGGTTGTATGCTTTATAATCAGTTTGATATAACTCCAGTTAGAATGTTGAGCAATGATACGAATTGCTTATTTTCTGAATGTGATTTTAAGGATAAGGTAAGAGTATCACCTACTGAAATGAATAGTATTTTTGAGGATAGTTTGTTCTCAGGTTGTTCGTTTGGAAATGACCTTGTCATAGAAAGGTTAATATTTCGGAAAGAAGTAATAATTTATACTGATAATACTCAATCAAAGTTATTTGCTATTGAGATTTCAAAATGTATTTTTGAAGATAAAGTTAAAATTAATAATATGAACTTAGCTTGCTTAAGCGTTGAGGATACAGAGTTTCAATCTAAATTAGAAGTTAAAGAGACTACAGCCCAAGTGTTTATTTTCAAAAACTCTAATGTCAGTAAAATTTTTGATTTATTTGGAAGTAATTTTATAAAGGCAGAGTTTAGTAAGAGTATTTTCAATGACTTTGCTGGATTCGAAGATGTACAGTTTGGTAGCGAACAAGAGAAAGGTAATAAAGAATTTCTGACTATTTTCAAGTATGTTACCTTTATGGATTTCTCTAGCTTCAGAAGCGCTCGATTCAATTCTGGTTTAGACTTCTCAAAAACTAACCTAAAAGATACACCTAACTTTCTTGATGTGCATATCAGTCCAGAAAATACAGATCGCGAAACATTTAGAATTGTAAAAAACTCATTTGATGATACGGGTAATAAAATTGAAGCGAACAGATTTTTTGTTAAGGAAATGAATGCCTATCAAAGAGAGTTGATAAACACAAGAGATAAAGAAGCTGGATATATTAAAAATTTGAAAAATAGCGGCAAAAATAATCAGGTAAGGCTATATAAAAGTAGCAAAGGCTATAAAAGCTCTAAAAGAGCTAGGTGGGTATTTAATATTAATAGTTTTATCTCTGAATTCGGTGGTAATTACATGAGACCGATTTCACTTCTAATTGTTTCAGCGATTGTATATACGACTATAACTTTATGGCATGAATGGTATTTTAAGAGCCACGAATATTTTATGTCATGGAAATGGTTTGATATCATCTCAAAACCTTTCAACGAGTTTGCAATCAACATACTTCCATTTAGAATATTTATCAAAGACAGAAGTGGAATAGAGTTTATAAGCCTGATCTTTTATGTCCTTTTTGCAATACTAATTTGGCAAATTATCGTAGCTGTCAAACGCCATACTCAACGTTAAGAAACACCATGAACCATCTTACCGTCGGACAACGCGCGCTTTTAAGCAACCTTGCTATTGACGATACCGCACCAATCACGCTCAAGTTCATCCGCTACAGCCCGATAGAGATGGACGTGTTCTAAAAGCCACTTACCCAACCACTAACCAAACACACCTATTTATAGCACAAACCTTGTAAAAGTCGTCTTGTAGTATCTGTGGTGATATAGCATGCTAAATGTCCTATATAGGGAGTTATCGCAGGCAGCATGTTAGCCGCTTAACCTCTATGTATTAATAGCCGCCATTTAACATCAGCCACTTAATACGATCCAATGACATCATTTATGAACCAAAACAAAAAAGTATTTTATTATCGCCCAAAGACCAATCAATCTACTAGTCCGACAGTACGTTGGACGTTTGTGACACTCGGTTGGATATTTTTTGTATTGGGGATCATAGGGGTGCTGTTGCCCGTGATGCCGACCGCGCCGTTTATACTGCTGGCAGCAGGGTGCTGGGCGCGTAGCTCTAAGCGCTTTCATTTTTGGCTGATCAATCATAAATACTTTGGTAAATTTATTCGTGATTGGGAGGATCGCCACGCCGTACCGCTGTATGCTAAGTGGCTGGCAACGATTATGATGACCCTATCAACCGCCATGTTATTTTATCAGCTGCCTGCTGACATGATATGGGTGGCATGGCTGGTAGCGACCGTCTGTAGTGGGGTAGCAGTGTATTTGTTCCGTTTACCAAATGCCTAAAATGGTTGCAATTAGGACCAAAAATAGCGAAAAATCGGCTTCAGTTACATGAAATATGAGATAAGGCTTGCGATAAGCGGCTGTTCCCCTTATAATACGCTCAAGCTTAAGAGCAGTTCTGCACCAAATCATTACCTCGTAGTATTAGTTATAATCCTTCGTTTTAATATTTATCGTTCAGTAGCTATTTGCAAGCGTTACCGGTCACTAGGCCATTAAATAAATTTAAAAGTAGGATTATCAATATGTCAGATACTCAAAAAGGTACAGTTAAGTGGTTCAACGAAGCTAAAGGCTTTGGTTTTATCGCTCCAGAAACTGGCGCAGACGTTTTTGCTCATTACAGCGAAATCACTGGTTCAGGTTTCAAAACTTTGGCTGAAGGCCAAGAAGTTGAGTTCACTGTAACTCAAGGCCAAAAAGGCCCACAAGCACATAACATCGTTGCTATCTAATTTGTCTTTTATAGATGAATAATTAGATATACAGATGTATAAAAAACGGACCTTCGGGTTCGTTTTTTTTCGTCTGCGATTTAGGGGTAGCAGCCCATAGAACTAACAATGCCTACGATCATCGCGATGGTTGTAGGCATTGTTAATGTTGAATCATAACAAATAGATCAGTGGTAATAATCTGCTAAATCAAGCTAACCGCAATATTGATCAAGCCTCCACCAAGGATCAGCCAAGCAAACATCATGGCACCCAAAATCAGCGGCTTAATGCCAGCTTGTTTGATGGCGCTTAAGTGGGTGGTCAGACCGAGCGCAAACATGGCCATCGTGAGCAGCACATCATCGAGCATGACCATGCTACGCACCAGTCCTGCATTCATCGGTACCCAAGTGTGTACTAGCACGACCGCAATAAAGATAAAGGCGAACCACGGGACTTTGACCTGTTGTATGCGCTTTATGAGTGAAGGCCGATTACCATCGTCAGTATTGTCGCTAGTGTCTGTGGTTAAGGCAAAAGACAGCACAAGCAAAAAAGGCGCCAGCATCATGACCCGTATCATCTTGGTGACAACCGCCGTGTCACCAACCTCGGTACTGATAGCGTTACCAGCCACCACCACTTGTGCTACTTCATGTATGGTCGAGCCAGTATAAATGCCGTATTGCTCGGCATTGAGCCAAGGTTGCATCCAGCCCAGATGGTATAAGAAGGGGTAGAGGAGCATAGCGATAGTACCAAAGACCACCACGGTTGCCACAGCGATAGTCACCTTATGCGCTTCTGCTTTGACGACTGGCTCTGCGGCTATCACCGCGGCAGCACCGCAAATACTGGCACCTGAGCCAATCAGTAAGGTTGTCTGTTTATCGACCTTTAGCCATCTTGTGCCCAGCCAATAAGTGAGTAAAAAGGTCGACGTCAATACTAGAGCATCCGTCATAATTGCAGGCATACCTACGCTTGAGACTTGTGTCAGTGTCAGCTTAAAACCATAAAACATGATGGCGAGACGCAATATCTGACCTTTTGCGAAGCCAACGCCCACATTTAAGCGATCAGCAAAACTAGGGTAGATGGTATTGCCCAATACCATACCCAGCAAAATTGCCAGCGTTAAAGAGGACAAGCCGACAACACGTCCGTCTGTCCAAACCTCTAGGCTCACATCCAGCCACAAACAAAACAAACTGCCGACAAGTACCACCATTAACCCAGCTAAATGGCGGTTACTTGGGCAATAATGGGTCACTGTTTGGGCTAAGGCGTGCATGACGGTCTGTCCTATTGTCTAAAATCTAAATAAGCATAAGCTTATGAATAGACAGTATAAGTCACCACGAACTATAATAAAAACAGATTAATAAGATAGAAACTATCGAATTTTTAGGTAAGCTCTGATAAAAACAACTGAAGGTCGGATAAAACATGAAGAAAGCGGTGCAAACCTTACCGAAAATTACGCTAAAGCAGTTATCTGTCTTTGTCAGTGTTTACCAGACAGGTAGTACCAGCCGCGCCAGTGAAGCGCTACACTTATCACAATCAGCGGTCAGTAGCGCCTTGACTGAGCTAGAGTCAAGGCTGCAAATGCCGTTGTTTGAGCGGGTCGGGCGCCGGCTCAATCAGCATCCCAATGCCCATCCTATTTATGTGCAGGCGCAAGCGATCTTAGGGCAAGCGCTGACGCTGGAGCACTATCATAAGTACCAAGCAGGGCAGATTCATATTGGCGCCAGCACCACTATTGGGAACTATGTGTTGCCGCCGCTGCTGGCTAAGCTATATAAAGCGCTACCAGATGCGAATGTCGATATGTATATTGCCAATACCCAAGAAGTGGTTAGTGAGGTTGAGCAATTAAATATTGATATCGCTTTAGTGGAAGGGATGCCGCGCCCGACAGACATGAAAGCCATTGAGCAACGAGCGTGGCGGACAGATACCTTGATGGTCTTTGCCAAACGCGATAGTCAGTGGTTGTCAGGATTGGCCGCGTATCATGCCGATGAGCACTGTTATGAGCTTAATATTGAACAGTTGGCACGGCTGCCACTATTGGTACGTGAAGCAGGATCGGGTACGCGGCAAATTATCGATGAGCAGTTGCTCAAGCATCTACCCCATGCGGAGGTCGTCAGGGCTATTCAACAGTCGGAGGCCATCAAGCACATGGTCAGTGCCGACATTGGTCTTGGCTGTCTGTCGCAGCATGTGATTGAGACAGAACTCGCGGCAGGAAAACTGATACAAGTAAAAGTGGCGGGTATCGATCTGTCACGGACATGGTGGCTGGTGTGGCACAAAGCCCGCCATCAAAGCCCCATTTGGCAGACGTTTATTGATATTTTGATAGCAGAGTGATGGTCAAAATCGCCTGTTAAAAAGCGTCCCATAGTCGGTGTCTATACGACGCTTTACACAGGTAAGCTTTGAGGACGCTTTACACAAGTAAGCTTTGAGAACGCTTCATAAAGGTAAGTTGTGATACAAGCAACTAGCTGAAGCGTTATGTCTTAAGAGATTTACATGTCAAGAGCTTTATATTTTAAGCTATTTTATACTTTAAGCTAATTGGAAACTGGTTTGTCCAATCTAACCACTAAGCTGTCACAAGGCACGTTTGGCAAGATATTATCCGCTGTGGCACCGCTCAGCCAGGCAACAATGCCATGGCGTTCATGACGACCAATCACCAATAAATCAACGTCGTGTTTGTGGCAGTAATTGACGATCCCCTCGCTATTCGAGATGGCGGTGGTCACTTCAGAATTGACGGCGTGTAACTGGTTGCGCTCCAAAAACTGCGCCAGTTTAGCCCGTGCTTCTTGGCAGCGCTCGTCATCAATTTCATCGTATAGGCTAGAAGCGGGAACCAATTCATAGCCAAAGCCAACCATGGTATCTTTGACAATATGCAGTACCGATAGCTTGGAACCGGGACGGTTTTCAACGATACGCTTGGCCTTTTGAGCGACGATATCGGCATCGGACATTAAATCGGTGACCAATAAAATATGCTGGTAACTCATGAGCGGCTCCTTGTAACAGATGATTCTAACTATAGCACTATGACAGAGCGCTGTTAAGTAACATCATTAAACTGAGACAAATGAATATATGTAGGTTGCAGGTGGCATCTTTTTAACAGTAGGCCTTTCTTGCTTATCTTTTAGGGCGTGCCTTGACTTATCAAACGCTCAGCCCCATCTAACACCGTTAGGCAAATTCCTATTGTTCGATGGAGCACTGCCACGAAATATGTAGCCATTAAATAAGAATATTACCCAAAAAGTTACTTAAAGATCTTTGTACATTGATGGATATCGATGACTGATCAAGTGACTTATTTTGTACTCACTATTTTTACGTTTTTATTCATTATTGGTTTTTAACCAAGTACACCGTACGATGTGCCACTTTTTATCCGCGTCACGTGAGTATTGGTTGGGTTAAAAACGCTTTATAAGGAACACTATGACTGACACGCTATTTACTGCTGACTTGACCCTGCATCCTGCTTTTGAGCTGATTGAGCATCGCCATATTGAGGCGCTTTCGATGGATGTGTTGATCAGTCAGCATGTTAAAACCGGAGCGATGCATTATCATTTGGCACACCCAAGTGATGAAAATGCTTTTTTGGTGGGCTTTCGTACCCAGCCTATGGACTCAAAAGGCGAAGCACATATTTTAGAACATGTGGCTTTGTGTGGGTCTGAGAAGTTCCCTGTCCGTGATCCGTTCTTTTCGATGATTAAGCGCTCGCTCAATACCTTTATGAATGCGATGACTGCTGCTGATTGGACCGCGTATCCGTATGCCACGCAAAACAAAAACGACTACTTTAACCTGCTGGCCGTGTATCTGGATGCGTCATTTTTCCCCAATATTCATCCGCTCGATTTTGCCCAAGAAGGCATCCGTGTTGAATTAGACAGCGAGGACAAACCGCACTTTAAAGGGATTGTGTTTAACGAGATGAAAGGCGCGATGAGCGGTGAGATTGATCAGCTATATCACGCGGTTGCCCACCATGTGTTTCCAACGACCACCTATCATTATAATTCGGGCGGTGATCCTGCGGATATTCCCGACTTGACGCACCCTGAGTTGGTAGCGTTTCATCAAAGCCATTATCATCCCTCAAACAGCGTGATTATGAGCTTTGGTAATATCCCCGTCGCTGAGACGCAGGCGAAGATTCATGAAGATGCTTTAATCCAGTTTGAAGCAGGCAAAAAACACGTGTCGCGTCCTGAAAAGCGTTTGTCTGCACCGATTAGCGCAACCGACACTTATACCGCTGACGAAGCCGGTCCCGATCAAACCCACCATGTCGTCGCTTGGCTGCTGCCGTCTATTACCGATCCCAAGCAGCGCTTAGCATTGCGCCTGTTAGAAGGCGTTTTGGTTGAACATGCTGGTTCACCGCTGCGTGCTTATCTTGACAGTCATCCGCTGGGTAAAGCGCCAAGTCCACTGCTAGGACTCGATGACAGTCATTATGAAATGGTTTTTTATACCGGCCTACGTGGCTCTAATCCTGAGCACGCCGAAGCGGTCGAGCAGGGCATCATAGACTTGCTTGCTGACGTTGCCAGCGCACCAATTGATGATGAAACGATTGAAACCATCTTGCATCAGATAGAGATTGATCAACGCCATATCGGCGGCGATAGTGTTCCTTATGGTCTAAATTTAATGCTAGAGGGCTTTAGTACGGCTATTCATGATGGCAATCCTATCGACGTCTGGGAAGTTGATGAGCATCTACAATGGTTGCGTGAGCAGGTCGTCGATCCGCAATGGCTGCCCAATTTAATCAAAACGCATTTGCTTGAAAACAACCACCGCGTCCGTGTCACATTGACACCAGACAGTGAAAAATCAGCGCGATTGGCCGCAGCAGAGCAGACTCGCCTTGATACCATCGCGATGGATTTGACCGCTGATGATAAAGATATCTTGCATAAGCAGGCTTTGGATTTGGCGGCGCGCCAAGCTGCCCCTGATGATCTAAGCTTGTTACCAAAAGTGGGTTTAGAAGATGTACCAACGGACATTAGCTTTAAACAAGGCTCGCAAAAAACGGTGCGCTTAAGTGGTCAAGACAGCACCTTGTTTGAGTATGAAGCAGGCACCAATGGTATCTACTATTATCAAGTCATCGTCCCATTGACCGATGCAATTGGTGAGGTTAACAACGATCAGTTACCAGTGAATGACGTCATTAATCACCCATTACTGCCCATTTATTTAAGCTTGTTGTCAGAGCTTGGTACCGACTCACTCAGCGCGCATGAAATGCAAGCCAAGCAAGCGGCGCACTCGTCAGGCGTGACAGCGCGTATCAGCCAACGTACCAATGTCGATGACAGCCAGTCTATTAGCAGCTATTTTGTGGTGGCAACGCGGGCGCTGAACCGCAAACCTGAAGCGATTGATCTGCTAAAAGAAGTCATGGAGCACAGTGTCTTTACTGAGCATGACCGTATTAAAGAGATTTTGCAGCAGCGCCAAGCGGGCTGGCAATCTAACCTTGCGGGCTCAGGGCATTCTTATGCCATGCAAACGGCCAGTCGCGGCATGAGTCGTCAAGCACAGTTAGAGTATGTACGTAGCGGACTTCCGGCACTCAATGCGTTGAAAGATTTCTTAACCCATGCCAGTACTGACGATGCACAATGGGATAAGCTTGCGACAGGCTTGATGGATCTGCATCAGCGTCTCATTAGTCTGCCGAAACACGCTGTGATTATCTGTGAGGCTGAGCAAAGCGAGCGTTTGAGTGACTTAATTGTGGAGAGCTGGCAAGACAGTCGTGCCCCAGCGCTGGCAGAGAAGTTAACCAACACTGATAATGCCATTGACGCAAATATACCAAGCGAGTTTGCAGACTTACACCTAAATGATGTTGAGGGTGAGTCAGTAGCGGTTGAAGATTTGGCATGGCTTGTGCCGACCAACGTTTACCATAACGCCAGCGCTTATACAGTGCCAGCGGCTGATCATCCTGATACCGCTGCCTTGATGGTATTAGCGCCTTATTTGCGCAATGGTTACTTACACAGTGCCATTCGTGAGCGCGGCGGTGCTTATGGTGGCGGCGCCGGTTACGATGCCAATGCTTGTGCCTTTAAATTCTTTAGCTACCGTGACCCACAGTGTGCTGAGACCTTTGCTCACTTCGATGCCAGTATTGAATGGTTGTTAAATGAGCCGCAAACGGATGAGCAGTTAGAAGAAGCTATCTTAGGTATTATTTCAGGTATGGATAAGCCTGGCTCTCCAGCGGGTGAGGCGATCAAAGCGTGCTTTGCCAACTTGCATCATCGCGGGGCAGACTGGCAGCGTAAAATGCGGGCAGCAATCTTGGCGGTGACCGTTGCTGATTTACAGCGTGTTGCCAAGCAATACTTACAAGGGCAAAAGCACGTGCGTGCGGTCTTAGCGCCATATGACAAAGAAGCTCAGGTAAAAGAGCTTGGCTTTAACGTGTGCAAAATTAAAAGCTAAAAATCCACGTTGATTTGTGTGGTATAAAAAACCGCCGCTTTCAAGATAAATAGTGAAAGCGGCGGTTTTTATTTTTCATCGTGATTTTTTATTGTTCACTTTTAAGCCGTTACTTTGTTATCAGATAATTTGCGACGGCTTGAAAGGCAGGTATTGATGTCGGATCATTTTTGCCATTGCTGGCGTCAGGATGCGAGGCAAAACGGACGATGACCATGTCGGCCGCTGGGTCCACATAAATCCTTTGGCCATGGACACCGCGAGCCGAATAGACGGGGGCGGGATTATCATATGACCACCACATGCTTTTATAACTGCCGTTTTTGAGCTGTTTATAGTCGGCTTTGGCAAAGGCAGCTTTGTCACCGCCAGCTGCGATTTTGTCTACCACCGCTGCTGGGAACAAGCGTTTGCCATTAATGACGCCTTTATTTAGCATGAGGCTACCAATGCGTGCCATATCGTGTAAGCCTGCACTGATACCACCGCCGGCAAATGGCGTACCTTTAGCATCAACGGTCATGTAGGCGCTTTGCTCTGCGCCGATTTTTTGCCAGATGCGCTCAGAGAGTAAGTCATCGACTGCTTTGCCAGTGGTACGCGCAATGATCCAGCCAAGCGTGTCGCTGTTGATGGTCTGATAACTAAAGGCGGCACCATGCTCGCCTTTTTTCTGAACCGTTTGTAGGTATTCAAAATAGCCATTAGGACCGGTATAGTCCTTAGGCTTTGGTAGCGGACTGGCGGCTTCTGAGTACTGCCAAATATCAGCATTGGGATCGGCGTAGTCCTCGCTATAGTCCAGCGCTGTCGTCATATCCATGACTTGGCGCACGGTTGCATCACCAAAGCCGCTGTTCGCCAGCTCAGGAATGATAGAGGCAACCAACATTTTATCGTCAAGCTTGCCTTCGGTTACGAGGATTTCTGCCAGTAAGCCCGTCATGGATTTGGTCATCGACATCGCTGCATGTTTCCCAAGCTCATTGAGGCAACCATTTTGGCGCTCATACACCACCTTGCCGTGATGCAGGATCATAATACCATCTGTATAGTTGGCATCTAATGATTGTCGCCATGTCATTGGGCGATTACTACCAGTGGGGATAAAGGGGATGGTATCGATGTTTTTATCCAGTTCATAGCTGAGCTTGGACGGCGCACCGATACCGCGACTGACTTCGGTGGTCGGCATCAGCTCACGGATATGACAGACTGTCCAGCGTAGCTTTGGAAAACTAAAAAAATCAGAGGATGGCTGCGCTATCAGCTTATCAGCTGGTGGCGGAAAGCCTTGCATCCACCCAAGCGTTTTTGGGTCTGACTCTTTGGCAGTGAGACGTGAGTCATCTGCATGGCTTATGGTACTGATACTGGTCAGTGTCACGGCGATGGTCAGCGGTAACAGCGGTAAGGCGCGTTGCAACAAAGTCAGCATGATATTCTCACAAGTCAGATTGAGCCGTTAACGTCAGGCAATAAAAAAACCATTCTAAGAGACAACACTAAGCATGTAGCATAATTCTTATGAATGGCTTTTACCAACGACTTTTGTAAGGTATTTTGTACTTATAGTACGATGTTAATAGCGTTTGATGCTTTGATCTTTGCCGATGTAGTCTTGATGAATGGGGAACTTATCTAAACTGTCGAACTGCTGACGGTCTTCAAAATAGCTTTTTAAGGTGCGGCGCACGGCTTCAAAGGCAATATTATCCCAAGGAATGTCTTCTTCTGTGAATAAAGCACAGTCCAGACTTTCAGAGCCAATACCGTAAGCCCCGTCTTTTAGCTCGGTTAGGTAGATACTATAGATTTGACCGATATCAGGAATGTCATACAGGCAGTAGAGGTGAGGATTGATAACGACCGCCTCTGCTTCTTCATAGCTCTCACGCGCTGCGCCTTCTGCCATGGTTTCACCATTCTCCATAAAACCGGCAGGCAGGGTCCATAAGCCGTATTGTGGCTCAATGGCACGCCGACACAGGAGCACACGGTTTTTATGGACGACAAGTGAGCCACAAATCACTTTTGGATTTTCATAATGGATGTAGTGGCAATTTGGACATACCAATCGCGGTATATTATCTGTGGCTGGTATTTTGCGTTCTGCTTCATGACCGCATTGTAGACAATAGCGCATATCAACTGCCTTATGTAATGAGAAAAAGTGATGTGGTTATTTTAAGCGTTATAATGCTTCTTCTATTTATATAAGTTCTATAAGAAGAGTGAGACGTTAGCTTATCAGGCTTTTATCTGACAAATAACTGGCTTTAAGCTTAAGATAACACAAATTCTCACCGTACTGACATGGATGACAAAAACAGCACATTTTTACGATATTAGTGTTTGGTATTTTTGTCAGATAAGGGCGCGTACAACAGGCAGAGCAACTCAGTCACAGAAAGTATATGCAGTCATCGCCGGTTTGCGCTAGGCTTGAGTAGGCGCAAATACTGATGACCAATAGCGAGGCAATCTTTGCGAGCAGTCATCGATTCTGCTCTGCATTTTATTGAATGAGAAAATGTTATCCACTAGCACTTCCTAAATAGTATTCAATAACCTTAACTACTTGACCATGATATGTTTTATTTTTGAGGTTTAGGTGATAGATAGTTTATCGTAACGAGGTTAAACACGGATAAAAATACAGGGCAATTATAATGCTACTCCCACCGCAATCTATAAGTTTTGATGAATTATCAGTCGCTGTGCCCACGTTTATTCGTTATCCTACGCTCAGAAAACTGGCTGAGCGAGTACAGCACGAGACGTTAAATGCCGTGACCAGCCCAGCGTTATATGACGCCCACCACACATCGCATAGTGCGCGCATCTTAGACAGCTTATATCAAACACCGATTGCAGACGCGTCGGTATTGGTGGCGATTACTCATGAACGCCACCCGAAGCTGCTCCTGACGCGCCGTGCTGCGCATATGAATAGCCATGCTGATGAGGTGTCTTGTGCAGGGGGTAAGTATGAGATAAGTGATGGTAATAATGTCATCACAGCGCTGCGCGAAGCCTGCGAAGAGACGGCGCTCCCACCCAACAAAGTCCAATTGCTTGGTCAATTGCCCATACAAACCTCCAAAAGTGGCATGAGTGTACGCCCAATTGTGGCACTCATTGCGCCAGATTTGATATTGGTGCCCGAACTAGGAGAAATCTCACGCATATTTTGGGCAGATTTTGAGTCTTTGCTCACTCAGCCTACGGTAGAGTATGCGGTAGAATACACGATGCAAGACCAGACTGCGACCCTGCTCACGCCCAGCTGGCAAGTGGATGGCGAGACGGTATGGGGTCTAACAGGACGAGTCATTGCAAGCTTATTAGAAACTGGCTTTGATCGGCAGCTTGAATGGTATTACCGTATACAAAATACCCGTCTTTAGAGAATATAGACTGATAGTCGATCATGCCAAGCCATGAACACGCCTGCCTAGTGTGGCGTTATGATAATGACTGTGGATGCTATGGATAATGCCTAAGAATACTCTATTTATTCATAATAATTTTCGGAGTGATAGTCCCTCCAAATGAAAGTAGGGACCAAAAAAGGCGTTCTGCTGGTATAAGTTTTCTTGTGTGCTGTGCCGTTGCCGACAGAAGCTTTAAAACATCATCCTACAGCACGGTACTCTTTTGCTTATACTCACAGCACTGTGCTTTTACTTATAATACTCATCGTTTTTCTTTAGCCACCAGTTCATATTGTCTTGGCGTTTGGCGCGAAACGCTTCTAATTTTTTATCAATACTTTGATTGTGCTGCCGGGCAGTATCAAGCGCAAACAAGATGGGCACGGAAGACAGTACGCCAAACCGTATCTTTGATTTTGGTAAATCCAAGCCATCACCAATGTCATCACCGACCAAAGTACGCGTCACGCTGGCATTGACCATCTCAACGAAGCGCCCTCGGCGATTGTCCTCGCCCATAAGCTGACGCGGTAAGTCATGCAAGGCTTTTGCCAGTGGTTGTCCCATCTTAAAGTCAAGCTGCTGAATGGATAGATACGTATATAGCCACTCCCAACATGCCGCTTCATTCTTTGGTAAGCGTTGTAGATCAACGCCCATCCAATAGCTAGCAAGATTCCACAAATGCAGAATACCTTCGGCTTCCTCCTTGCTAATGCGCGCACCCAGTAGTCGTAGGCCGCGCATGATCAGCAACGAAAACTGCAAATGGGTGGCAATCATATCAGTCTGGTTAATCGGTACACCCCAATAGGCCGTGTTCCAGCTGCCATCAGGATTGTGGTGCTGATCTGCCTCTGCTACGACGTCTTTGGCCGCATTGCCTTTCCCGTTGAGGAGGTTTTGACGCACTAAGGTGTGAATTTGCCGCACCTTGATAGACTGACGCCAGCCTTCAGAGCCAATGGCCAATACTTGCTCGATAGGTTTGCGTCCATGGCGCGTGCTCATATTTGATTGAGGGTGCTCAGAGACAGCTAAGATATAAGCATAAGTACGCATCAGGCGCGGCAAGGCATCATGCATCAAAGCGCCAGTTTGAATCAATGGCAGCGAGAGGGCAGGAATACTATACCCTGCCATCAGGGCGACGTTACGCAAGAGCCAAATCAGCATCAACGGATAGCGTCGATAGGCGACTGCGCCGATCTGGGCAAGCTTAGGATCGAACCAATCAGGATGACTGCCAAACTGCTCGGTTAACGCGCAAAAAGAGGGGGTGTTTTTGAGGTTGTGATTGGAGTCGTTGTTAATAATAATTTGTTGTAAGGGTTTTGCAAAACGAACGCCCTCAGCCGCCAAAGCATCTGCCAGCGGGTCGCCAATATCATAACCGGCGACCATCTCATTTAACAACTCTTGAGAGATGACAAAATCTTTTGGTAATAAATAACGTTTGATTCGCTTTAGCACTTGCAGGTCGCTATGGTCGTCAATAGCGGTGGTACGACCATGACGCTGATAGGCATCTATCGATTGATGGTGCTGATGATCAGGGTCGATACTTTTGGGCATGATGTTATTCTGATCCATGTTTATCAAGTAGCCATGTTTATCAAGTACTCTTATTTATCAAACAGCCTTTATCCTCTTGTATTATAAAACAAAGAGCTACTTAGCCATTGATACGCTGGCAAGTAGCTCATTGTACGCTTAGTGTGGACGAGTCAAATCGACTGACGTACCACTGATATTGTCTTTTAGGCTGACTTTAAGCATGAGGTAACCGGCGATACCAGAGACGATTGAACCCATGATAATACCTAAGCGCTCATCGAACAGTGTTGTGTCACCAGCAAATGCCAAACCGCCAATAAACAAGCTCATGGTAAAGCCGACGCCGCATAATAAGGCTGCACCATATATCTGTTTATAATTCATACCGCTGGGCATGGTTGAGATACCAAGCTTAAATATCAACCAGCACATGATCATAACGCCCAGCTGCTTACCGATAAACAGACCCGCGGCAATCCCAAGTGGTACCGAATGGAATAGCTCCGCCACACCTGCACCTTCGAGTGATATACCCGAGTTGGCAAACGCGAATATTGGCAATATACCAAATGCCACGGTGTTGTGTAGGTCGTGTTCCAACTCTTCAAGTGGCGAGTGCTCAGGATCCGTACGGTCAAACATCGGAATAAATAGCGCCAACACTACCCCTGCTAAGGTGGCGTGGATACCGGATTTGAGTACCGCAATCCACATGATGACACCAATGAGCAGATAAGGCGTGATGCTGGTAACGTTGCGGCGATTGAGAAGATATAAAAACGGCAGACACAGTCCCGCCACTGCTAATGACTCTAGTGATAACTCACTGGTATAAAACAAGGCAATGATCAAAATCGCGCCAATATCATCAAAAATAGCAATGGATACTAAGAATACTTTTAAGGAGTTGGGAACGCGGTTACCTAGTAGGCTCAAGATACCAAGTGCAAAGGCGATGTCAGTCGCTGCTGGAATGGCCCAACCCTTCCAAAACTCAGGCTCATTATAATTAAAGAGCAGGTAGACAATCGCTGGCATAATCATACCGCCCAACGCCGCGCCAGCTGGTAGTATTATTTGCTTGACGTTGGACAGCTCGCCGATTAGCACTTCACGCTTAAGCTCTAGTCCAACTAAGAAAAAGAAAACAGCCATCAGACCATCATTGATCCAGTGGTGAGCGTCTTTGGCAATGGCGAAGTTACCGATTTGAATGGCAACAGGTGCGTGGATAAAGCCTTCGTACCACACATTAAGAGGGGAGTTGGCAATGATCATTGCAGCAACGGCGGCCAGTGCTAAGACAATACCGCCTGCTGCCTCAAACTCAAAAAATGCCTTAATCCTTCGTATTGCCATATCATCCTCATTTGCTCATACAATTTATTAAATTAACTCAAATATCTACGCGGCTACTTATACTGATGTCGCAGATAGACAGGAACAGTTTCTCACACTCTTATTAATATAGACAACAAAATACATCAACCCAAGGTCACAAGCTCACCTTGTTATCTCAAGAATAGGACTATTATAAAAGTGCGACCGCAGGCAAAGCTGTTGTAAGTCGTTATTTTTTTGTTCAACAGTCGCTTAGGGCGCGTTTTAGCAAGCCATTAGACAAATCTAGCAGACTTTGTTACGTTTTTGGTTTTTTTTATGGTTTTATCTTTATAATGAGCGACGTTATATACCGCTCGGTTAGCTCTCTGGGCGTATCAGCCGTACTATTGCCTCATCAATAGTGACATTCTCAACCGAGTACTCTAGAGATTTTTCCTTATTTATCATAACTTTTGAAGGTCAGCGTCATGGACATATCCCTCTCTTTAGAGATCATCGTACTGCTTACCATGGTGGCAGCATTGGCAGGCTTTATCGATGCCATCGCTGGTGGTGGCGGCTTGTTGACCATACCTGCCATGCTGCTGGCCAACATTCCACCCGTGCTCACGCTTGGCACCAATAAGCTACAAGCGGCTTCAGGTGCACTAGCCGCGTCCATTACGATGATTAGAAAAGGTGTGATTAAGCCGCAGCGTATAAAGGTGGCTATTATTGGCGCTTTTATCGGTTCGGTTATCGGTACGATCGCCGTACAGATGTCACCGCCAGATCTCCTTGAAAAGCTGATACCATTTTTGATTGCGGCTATTGGTATCTATACGTTGTTTGCGCCTAAACTTGGTGAAGTAGAGGCCGCCCCGCGCATCTCAGAAGGCAAATGGCAAAAGGTGGTTGCGCCATTAATCGGCTTTTATGATGGTTACATTGGCCCAGGGACAGGGATGTTCTTTGCACTCGGCAATGTTGCGTTGCGCGGGCGTCAGATTATCGAAGCGACAGGTGCTGCTAAGGTGCTAAACCTATCTACTAACATTGGCTCGTTGATATTTTTTATCTTAGGGGGCAATGTCTTGTGGAAAGTGGGACTGGCGATGATGGTTGGGCAAACGATAGGGGCGTATTTTGGCTCACACATGGTCGTCAAAGGGGGAAGTAAGCTGATACGTCCGATGATTGTGCTGGTTTGCCTAGCGATGATTACCAAGTACGTGCTTGGCTAAATCAAACGTGTTTAGCTGATAGCTCAGACATAAAAAAACCTCAGTCAATCTGACTGAGGTTTTTTTAGGCCACTCTTTATTCAGTATGCATGACTAGCGATGGCGATCGACATCATCGTATTCACTACCCATGATGCCATCACTAAAGACGTTAGAGAACTCGCGCTCATTATCTTCATCGATATGGCCGTCAAATACGTCTTTGGCACCTGCATCAGGATCGTTATAAATCGCTGTATCCATTTTATTTTCTGATTTTGCCACAATGGCTGTCACTGCCGCATCACCACCAACGTTCACCGCGGTACGCAACATATCAAGGATACGATCCACGCCTAAGATCAGACCGATACCTTCGATAGGCAGACCGACTTGGGCAAACACCATAGACAACATAATCAGACCAACACCAGGGACACCAGCGGTACCGACAGAGGCCAGTACCGACATAAGGATAACGGTTAGATATTCGGTCACGCCCAAATCAACACCATAAATATTGGCAATGAAAATGGTCGCCGTCCCTTGCATGATGGCGGTACCATCCATGTTGATGGTCGCACCAAACGGAACGGTAAACGAAGCAACTGAGTTATTGACCCCCATACGCTTGGTGACAGTACGCAAGGTAATAGGAATCGTAGCGTTAGAGCTTGAAGTACTGAATGCAAAAATCTGCACTTCACGCATTTTTGCCAAAAACGTCTTGATGGACAAGCCTGAAAACAGCTTGAGGACAATCATCATGGTAATGAAAAAGTGGAAAGCCAGTGAGCCAATCAGCACTGCAACGTAACCAAGTAATGACCAAATAAGGTCTAAACCAAGCTCCGCCATTGCCTTGGTTAAGAGAGCAAAGACACCATATGGTGCTAAGTTCATAATGATGGTCACCATTTTTAGGATGACTTCATTAATAAGCTCTAAACTCTGTACCAACCCTTTGGCAGGCTTACCAACCATCAAAATACTGATACCGATTAAGATCGCAAAGAAAATAATCGATAGCATGTCACCATTCGCCATCGCGCTGATGGGATTAGATGGAATGATATTGGAGAAAACATCTAGTAGGGGCGGCGCAGACTTGGCTTCGAACGCAGCTTCCGTTTCGATATCCATACCTTTACCGATACCAAATAAAATACCAAGGCCAATCGCAGTGGCAATCGCCAACGCGGTTGTCATCATATAGATGAGAAAGGTCTTGGTACCAATACGCCCAAGCAAGCGAATATCACCAATACCGCAAACCCCGCAAATCAGCGAGATAAGTACTAACGGAACAACCAACATTTTTAGTGAGTTAACGAACAGTTTGCCAATAATCGCGAAAAACCCGTTCGTAATATAGGTACTAACAAAACCGCCTTCAGCGTTTAGTCCTGAATAGTTTATAAATAAACCCAGTATGATACCGAGTACCATGGCAACAATAATTTTGCCCGTCAGTCCCAAATTTTTCCACATAACTTCTATCCTTTTGTACGCAACGCCTAGTGTCAGGTCGGGTACGAGCTCAATACATCAATCATTGCGGGCTCTATACCTGATTTTGTTACGTCTGTAAATTTTTTGTCTGTCATTTTATGTCAATTTCTCGCACAATATAAAATAATTGTTAAGGAGACTGCAACGTTTTTTTATAATTTAGATGAAATGAGGTCACTAATTAAGCTGTTTGTGCGACATTTTTTAGTGGTAAAGAGCGGACAAATGGCACTAAATATTATTAGCATGGATCATTAAAAATGGTCGTTTATAAAAAAAGACCGCCCAAACTGGACAGTCTTTTTAAGCTGAATTATAAGAAGGTACTACATAAAATGTGTAGCGTGTTTAAAAGTCATCATTATCAGCATCTTATGTAAATCCTATTTTTCTCTATACTTTTTTATACCTTATCATTTTCATCACGACGTAGACCATCATGCCACTTGCTATCACTGGTAGAAGATCTTTCTACTGTGTCTTGAGTCACCTCTACGTTTTCAGGTCTTTCTGTATGGTCTAAGTGTTCAGGATTATCGGCGCTAGATCTATGTAGACTGTGGTTGTTACTCATGCGTTCATTTAAGTGTGACTCTGCGTCACGATGACGATGGTCAAGCGCTTCGGCATCAGGATTGGCGTCAACAAAGTCGGTCTGGGTGCGCACTTCTTGAGCCGTATCTTGCTCAGAGACCATTTCTACATCACCATCACTCTCATAACCGTGATTGGGGTTAGCGTCACCAGTCTCATCATTAGTGGCAGTGGCAGCCATGTTATCAGATGCGCTCCCATCAGTCGTCGCAATCCCGTTTCTGGCTTGCGCCTCATTTTTTAGCTGCGCATAGTCCGTCAGTTGTTGTACTGCGTTATCGAGGCTGTGTGGATTATCACGTTCTTGTGCTTGCGATAGATGCTTGTCGAACACATCGGTCAATAGAGAATCAAAGCGCAAAGCATTGTATTGAATGAGCACTTCCGCTTCTTCTTCGGTAATGTCACCGTTTTGGCTGGCATAGACCACGTGATCTTCAAACGTAAGGCCTTCAAAGCTGTCTTTATGCTCCGCTTTTTTAAACTTCTGCCATAAAGGTTCTATATCGAGCAGTGTTTGATAGGCATGCTCCATGCGCCCCGTGACATCGTCTGCTTCGGTATTGTAATAAACCATGGTTTTGAGATAGTCACGGAATGGGTTGGCCGCAAAATCATCCATGAAGGTATCACCCAGTTTGCGTTTTAGCTCATCGTCTGGCGGCGTAAAGATACGACCACTTGGGAAAGTCACAAAGCTGACCAAGCTGGCTGCCATGCGATTTGGGAAGTTGGCAAAGAGTGACAAAAAGGCTTCTTGAATCGTATAAAAGCTATTTTGTAGCGCCACTTCGGCATGCAAGCGCTCAGCGTCTGACTTAGTGCCATACTCATAAAACTGCAAAATAGCAGTGCTAATAAATAAATGACCATGAATGTCGGCTAAGCGACCAGAGAGCATCTCTTTACGTTTTAAATCACCGGCCAGTAACCCTAACGCCATATCGGCTGTCAAAGCAAAACTCGCACTTAAGCGATTGATATGCTTATAGTAGGGACGGGTAAAGCCATCCGCAAAACTCGGTGCGTGATTACTGCCACCGACATACCCTGCGACAAAGGCTTTTGCCCCGCGGTTAAAGGTATAGCCCAAATGTTTAAAAAAGAGCGTATCGAATTTCTTAGTGGCACTTGCTTTGTCGTCACTTTGTAGCAATTGCAGCTCATCAAATAGGTAAGGGTGGCAACGCATGGCCCCTTGTCCAAAGATCATCAGTGAGCGTGTCAAGATATTGGCGCCCTCAACGGTGATAGACACCGGAATGGCTTGATAAGGCGTCGCCAAGAAGTTACGTGGACCCATCTGTACAGCACGACCACCAACGACATCCATCCCATCATTGACCACACTGCGCATGGTTTCAGTCGCATAGTACTTAGCCATTGCGGTCATCACCGATGGCGTACCCCCTTGGTTTAGCCCGCAAGTAACCAGATGACGGAACGCTTCTAGCATATAAGTGTTACTGGCCATACGGCTGGTGGCATCCTGTACGCCTTCGAACTTACCAACCGAAATTTTAAACTGTTCGCGCACTTTAGCAAAAGCCCCGACAGACAAATACGTCATTTCACTGGCTGAGGTGGATAGCGCAGGTAAGGAGATACCACGGCCAACGCCTAGGCATTCCATCAGCATGCGCCAACCGCGACCTGCATTTTCAACGCCGCCGATGATGTAATCTAAGGGGATAAAGACGTCTTTACCATCGACGGTACCATTCATAAATGGTGAGCCGATAGGATTGTGACGTGGGCCTATAATAACGCCTTTGTGGCTGGCAGGAACCAGCGCACAGGTGATGCCATAGTCGCTCTTTTGAGGGTTACCCAGCAGACCTTCTGGATCGTGCATTTTAAAGGCCAGACCAACCACAGTGGCAATAGGTGCTAAGGTAATCCAACGCTTGGAGAAGTTCATACGTAGACCAAGCACTTGCTCGCCTTCATGCATGCCGTAGCAGACCACGCCTGTGTCAGGAATGGCGCCTGCATCAGAACCCGCTTCAGGGCCTGTCAAACCAAAGCAAGGAACTTCATCGCCTTTTGCCAAACCCGGCAACCAACGTTGTTTCTGCTCATCCGTACCATAGTGCATCAAAAGCTCACCAGGGCCGAGTGAGTTTGGTACCATACAAGTCACAGCGGCAGTCGGTGAGCGCGACGCGATCTTACTCATGACACGGCTTTGCGCATAAGAGCTAAATTCTAGGCCACCAAACTCTTTTGGGATGATTAAGCCCAAAAAGCCATTGCTTTTGATAAATTGCCACGCTTCAGGTGACAGCTCTTTATCTTTATGCTGGATCTTCCACTCATCGAGCATGGCACAGAGCGTTTCTACTTCGTTATCAATAAAGCTTTGCTCTTCTGCTGACAGTTCTGGATAAGGGTATTTGGCAAAGGTATCCCAGTTTGGGGCCCCCATAAACAGCTCTTTTTCCCACCAGCTGGTTCCAGCATCAAGCGCCTCACGCTCAGTGTCGCTCATACTAGGCATAGCGCCGCCTAGAGCCTTATAAACAGGCTTGGTAATTAAGGATTGGCGTAGAGGGGCGATGAGTAGAACCAAACAGAGTAGGGCGATGGGTATGCCTAAAATGAGTGACCAAGGACTGATGATCGCGGTTACGATGACGGTAATAAGGGCGACAATGCTGCCAGTGACGCGTGACAAGGACAACAAAAAGATGGCCAAGACCATGGCTAATTGAATGATGACTGCCAAAATAAATAAGCCAACTGCCATGACTATCTCCTTTATAACGCTGAACCAAAAGCGTAAACATGTATGAATAAAAAATTTTGGACAAATATAGTTGTTTTTTTTCTGACGTTTGAGTGTCTTATGACCAAGTTAAAACAGATATCGCTGTTAATGTTATAGCACTTTATACAACTGATTTTACAGGTTTACATTGCCTGCTACCGTTGTACTGATAAAGGGCGAATAAAAACCGGCTCCATAAAAGACAAAACTGGCTAATAATATGAAACAGTTGTCGGTGACTATCAAGAGCTAAAGTGCTACGCTGTGTCGACAATATGTATCAAGATGCCCTAATTAAAAGGTGCCAAGCCGCTTTCGGCATAAGACAACGTTTCATTACGTCCGACGATAATATGATCGATAAGCGTGATGTCTAATAAATTACAGGCCTTTTTTAGCTCGCCGGTCAATATATTGTCTGCAGTGGAGGGCTGAGCATCGGTGTGTGGGTGGTTGTGAGCGACAATTAGCTGGCTGGCTGCGTGACTCAAAGCGTGGCGTAGTACGTGCTTCACACAGACTGAGCACGATGAGATACCGCCTGTAAACAGTATCTCAAAGTTTAAAAGAGTGAGCGCGTTGTCCAAACAGAGCACAGCAAAGACCTCGCGATGCTCACCGCGCAGTTGCGTACTGATATAGTCTTTAACCACTTGTGAGCGTCCCAGTGCCTGACCGGTTTTGAGCTTACTGTCTAAATAGCGTGTCCCCATCTCAAGCGATGCTAATATCTGCGAGTATTTAGCAGGGCCGATACCATGACAAGACAGAACAATGTCCTGCGGGGCAGCCAAAAGCTCTGCCAAGCTGCCAAATTGCTCAATGAGATGACGAGCCAGCTCAATTGCTGATTGCGACTGGGTACCTGTGCGTAAAAATATCGCCAAAATTTCTGCATCGGTCAGATGGGCTGCCCCAAATCTCAGTAGTTTTTCACGTGGTCGGTCGTCTTCATGCCAGTCTTTAATGGCCATTGTCGCTCCTTGATTAGGAATTGCTGGCAAATACCGCCGTTAAATATAGAAAATCTTACCCAATTTATCTCATAATTGTTACTATAAGCGCAATTTTATCTTTCACCTTTTTTATTGATGCCATGCTTATGTCCAATATCGTGCTTGCTATCACTGGCGGTATCGCCGCTTATAAATCTGCTACTTTTGCCCGCTTGTTAATCAAGGCGGGCTTTGATGTGCGCGTCATTATGACCACAGGCGCCCAAGCATTTATCACCCCTTTGACGTTGCAAGCCTTGACTGGTAATGAGGTGCATATCTCACTACTCGATGAGCAAGCTGAAGCAGGAATGGGGCATATTGAACTGGCTAAATGGGCAGATTTAATCGTTATTGCGCCCGCATCCGCCAATACGCTCGCCCGACTCGCGATGGGGATGGCAGATGACTTATTGACCACCGTTTGCCTAGCCACGGCGGCCCCCGTTGTTATTGCACCCGCGATGAATCAGCAGATGTGGGCGCATCCAGCGGTGAATCTGAACGTCCAAACCTTGCGTGATATGAATTATCAGATTATCCAGCCTGCAAGTGGTGAGCAAGCCTGTGGTGATGTGGGCGCGGGGCGACTACCGGAGCCTGAGCAACTATTGGCCGAGATACTGTTATTTAATGCCATGCAAACCACGCCGCAACTGCTGGCAGGAAAAAGGGTCGTCATTACCGCAGGCGCGACAGTTGAAGCCATTGATCCCGTGCGCTATTTGTCCAATCACTCGACTGGAAAAATGGGCTTCGCGTTAGCGCGCGCTTGTGTGGCGGCAGGGGCAGAGGTTGTTTTAATTGCTGGCGGTAAAGTAACCCTACCTACACCACTTAATGTCACACGCATCGACGTGTTGTCTGCCAAAGAGATGTTGCTCGCGGCACAGCAATGCGTGGATGGCACACATAGCGCGCTATCGCTCTTGTCTGAAGAGGCGCACGATCATGCTCACGACCATGAACATCATCATGGTGACTGTGATTGCGGTGACAATCATTATGAGCAGCAAAACGATGAGCATAAAGAGCAACATAGACATCATGCAGCTGTCACCGATGATAACACGCGTGCCGCTGATATATTTATTGCGACGGCAGCCGTGGCTGACTATCGCACCGAAGAGGCAGCCCCCCAAAAAATCAAAAAAACGCAAGAGTCTATGACGCTCAGTTTGGTCAAAAACCCCGATATTTTGGCGACTATTTCGCTTGCTCATCCCGCCCTATTTGTCGTTGGATTTGCCGCAGAGACGCAAGACGTCGAGCACTATGCTCGTGGTAAACTTGCATCTAAAAACTTAGACTTGATTGCTTGTAATGACGTTTCGCGCAAAGACATTGGTTTTGCCAGTAATGACAACGCCATGCAAGTGTTTTTCTCTGAGCGTTACGAGCGTGAGGCGATCACACTGGAAAAAACCAGCAAGGATAAGATTGCTGAGCAATTGGCTAGCATCATTGGTGAGACAATCTGGCATCGTCAAAATGGCTAGTTGTGTCGTTATGGATATAGGCCGTCAGCCTAGAATGGTGCGAAAAACATGACCGACCTAGCCGGTAGCGATAGCACACAGACGTTATTGTTACTTGCGATCTTTGCGCTGGCGTCACTGCTGCATGGCATTAGCGGACTGGGTGTGACCTTGGTGACGACCACCGCGCTTGTCAGCATGTATCCGCTACCGCATGCCATTGTCTTAGTCATTTTTCCATCAATATTACTCAATGTGATGACATGGCTGGCGGGTGGCGGTCGCACGATTTGGCAAAACTTCACTTATTACGGCAGACGCTATTGGTTGCTTGCTTTAACCAGCTTACTCGGTAGTGTTTTGGGCGCCAAGCTATTGTTATGGGTAGATAGCGCTTATATCCTCTTGGTATTGGCTGCGGTCATTGGTTTTTATGTGATGAGCAGCTTACTGGGTAAGCAGATTCGCTTACCTGATACCAAACCTGTGCTAGTTATCGTTGGCTTTAGCGCGGGCGTCGTTGGCGGGGCGACCAATGCCATGTCGACCATACTGATGATGTACTTATTGTCTGCAAGTGATGATAAAAATACCATCGCCAAAGTCGGTAACCTGTGCTACTTTTTGGGCAAAGTCGCCCAAATCATCGTCTTACGTGAGCCTATCATGGCCCTGAGTCATGGCGAATGGCAACTGATTGCGCTACTGAGTATGCTGTCTATCGTCACTCTGTTAATCGGTATTCGTTTGCGCCGTTATTTACCGCAAGCACGCTTTCGTCAGCTTATTTTATTGATTTTAACCGTGCTTGGTATCCGTGTTGGCTGGCAAGGGATGGCGGCGATTTTGTCATAAGAAGACAGTTAACGATTAAAAGGACAGTTAACGATTAAATAAATTCAATATGATAGTCGCAACGACACTGATCACTATCATGGTGACCACAGGAAAGTAAATCCGCGTGTTGCCTGAAGTGTGTTTGATATCGCCTGGCAGGTTACCTAGCCACGAAAACGCACTTGGAAACCACAGCCAAATCACCCCGATAATAACCAGCACAATGCCCAATCCTATCAATATTTTTGCCATATAAATCTGCCTTATGACGTTATACATTCATTCGTCAGAGGTTAAGCCCCCGTACTAACCCGCCATCTCACCAAAATAAATCTGCTGTGCCAAACGAAACGTATTGCAATGCGCCTCTACCACATCTTCGATGTCTTCTGAGTAACCGCCTCCCATCACGATAGCGACAGGAATGTTGGCAGATTTCGCTTGACGCAACACGTACTCATCACGGGCTTTGCAACCGTCTAGGGTCAGTGCCAGTTTTCCCAATTTGTCCGTCGCGAGCACATCGACAGCGGATTGATAAAATATCATGTCTGGCCCAAATTCACTGATTAAGCGCGGTAGTGTGCCTGTCAAAATCTGTAAGTATTCCTTATCACCCGTCTCGTTATCTAACTCAATGTCTAAGTCTGATTTTTGCTTACGGAACGGGTAGTTTTTGCCACCATGCATACTAAAGACAAAAACGCGCGATTCATCCGCCATGATACTGGCGTTCCCATTGCCTTGATGGACATCCAAATCAATAATCAAAATCCTTTGCGCCTGTCCGCGATTTAGTAACAAATTGCTAGCGATGCACACATCATTGAAGACACAAAACCCTTCGCCATGGTCGGCAAAGGCATGGTGCGTACCGCCCGCGACATTCATTGCCACGCCATATTGCTGCGCATACAGCGCACATTCATAAGTTGCGTGGGCAATATAACGGCCGCGCTCTACCAGCGCTGGCGTCATCTCAAAGCCAATGGCTCGCGCTTCTTTTCTTGGTAGCGTTTGGGTTTTTAGTTGCTGCCAGTAGTCTGCCGTATGCGTGGACAAGATCTCCTCTTCACTTAGGCGGTCAGGGGCAAAAAAGTTATCGGTACTGATCGTACCTTCTGCCACTAGACGCTCAGGAATCATGGTGTACTTTTGCATAGGGAAGCGGTGTTTTTCAGGTACCGAGTAACGAAAAATGTCAGAGTAGGCAATTTTTAGCATAGTTTTACAAGACTTCTGTTTTAGAGGTGTTTGAGCGTTTGGACAATAAGAGACTGATGCGTCAGGGGTTGATAAGACAGTATAAAAGTGGCTGATACGTATTTTAAGCCAGACTTTATTGAACGAACTGAGTTGGCAAAAAGAACGTGCGCGAATCTACCTGTTGGCGTAGCTCCAACATCAGTGTTTGTAAATCTTCGGCAGGATCTTGATGATTCACCAAATTAAAAAATAACTCATGAGCGACCGTGGTCATGGCGATCACGCTTTGTAGTAAGTGTTCAATCGTGACGTCATTAATGCCGACTACTTCAACATCGATGGCATTTTTGTAGCGTATCTCGCCATCATTGACATCCATTTCTAGACTGCCGATCAGCATGTCGTAATTGATTTGCGTGATCAGTAGCATCGCGGCGTTTTGATGACTCTCTGGTATCAAAAACGGCAAGATCCCATAAACGGCTAACAGTTTGTTTTTCTCTTGAACGCGAAACAAGTAGCCGCAGTTTAGTTGTTTATGACGCATCCTTAATGATAAATGATGCGATTGCTGGTGGTCATTGGTTTTGGGTCGATAGTGAGTGTAGTGCCACTGTTTGCTGCTGAAGTACTGTTTTAGGGTATCGACGATGGGGGTGTCGCTGTGCTGGCGATGTTCCGTACGCTTAGAGCCGTCACTTTCAAAGGACTGGCTGTTATTTTTAGCATCAGTGGCAGAGCCAGTCCCGGCATTGCCGTCAAAGGTGCTTTTATTATCGCTACCTGTCTCACTATTTTTTTGGCCATCAGTGTCTGAGTGAGTCGTATCGGTGTTATTTGATGATAACTGTGGTGGCTTATCTCCACCATCAGCAACAGACGTCGGCGCTGAGGCAGTCAGTAACCGTTTGAGTTTTTGCCATAAGCTGAGTGTATTACGTTGGCTCATAATATTGTTCTGACAAATAAATAGTATTAAAGACTGATATACCTTAAAACGGTCAGTTACTCGCTATTAGTCATTAAACTCTCTTTGATAGCGGGCTGGTTATAAAACGCCTGTAGCATCTCACGAATATGTGCCGTAAACCACGAACTGTCAAGCATATCCTGTACTATAGGCAATAGCGCTGTACTAAGTTGCGTCATGGCCTGCTCATCAATGTGTAAGCTTGCGGCGATGGTAGCCATAGTATCTGCTTGATGATTACCATACCAAGTATCGATACTGGCTGCCACGAGGCTATGTAAGTAAGGCGACATGCGCAGGCGGTTATAGCTTTGCTGAATACTGGCTTCAATATGATGGATACTGCTGTTATCAGGGTCATCGCGCAAATAAGTTTGTAGATGGCTGATAGGCTGCTCTTTGATCCGCGCCCACCCCGTGACCAATAGTCGCGCGACCTCTTCATTTGATAAGTGTTCTTGCGCATTGGTTTCTGCTCTACGCGCTAAATCCTTAATATTGCGGTGCAAATACGCCTGCAACTTTTCATCAAGATTTCTGTTAGTGGCCTTTTCAAAAGAGCTGCGCCCAAGTTTCATTAGCTTACCAACGCCGCCTGCTTTATCGAGCGTGGTTTCCATAAAGTCATTGATGGCGTGGTACAGCGTTTGTGTCAGCAAGTCGGCAAAGGTTTCATTGCCGACCAGCGTATGGATTAAGACATTGCGCTGCTGCTCGTGGCTACCTACATAATTGGCAAGGGTTTCAACCTGCGTGTCATCGACCAACTCAGACAATGGCACGTTGTCATTGACGGGGTGATAAATAACGGTATGCAAAATATCGCGAATATCGGTGCGCACCACGTCACTGATTGGCTGATTCAGTAGCCAGTCATTCACCAAGTGTTTCAAATGGTCGCGGCTTACATATTTATTTAACGGCTGCTCGCCAAACCATTGCCAAGCCTCCACACTCAAAGGTTCCGCTTGCTTACGTAACCACTCCTGCATAAAAGCAACTTGGGCGTCGATCAAGCGGTCTATGGTTAAGCTTGTATCTGCTAAGCTTGCTTGAGAGTGGCTGTTTGCAAGGTCTGCCTTTTCAGTATCTACTTTGGGTATTTGGTTTTGGCTATCTTTTGAAGTCTGCATAGGTTTTGAGGTCATAGTAATCGACAATTTGTTATACTGTGTGTTTGTAGTAAGCATAAAGTATTATGCCATGAACAGCGTATGTGTTTGTGATGAATATTGACTGCCGCTTGATAAATAACGAGAGGTTTTGATGACGGCTTTGGCTACCCCCTTACTTGTGCTTGATGAGCTGACGGTTCAGCGTGGTGAAATCCCGCTGTGTGAAGCGGTCACGCTCCATTTGTCTGCTGGTAGCATTTGTCATCTGATCGGTGCAAATGGTACGGGTAAGACGACGCTACTGATGCAGCTGGCTGGACTACTGCCAGTACTGACAGGTGAGGTGGTTTACCAAGGAGCGGCAACCTTGCCCATTCAGCCGTTATATGTGTCGCATCAACTGGGCATTCACCCCAATCTCACTGTTGCACAAAATCTAACATTTTTGCTCAATTTATACGGTCTCGCACCAAGTGCTACTGACATTAATGAGGCGCTTACTTGGGTGGGGTTGCAAGGGTTTGAAACCCTCAGCTCAAGCCATTTATCTGCTGGCCAAACCCGCCGTATCACTCTGGCGCGGTTATATTTATTGACGCCTGATGTAACACCGTTATGGTTACTTGACGAGCCTTTTACCGCTCTTGATGTCGATATGGTGGCACGGATGGAAGATAGGCTACGCGACTTTGCCAATGCGGGTGGGGCGATACTAATGACCAGTCATCAAGCGGTCGGTGTGGCCAATCAAGTGCTCGATTTGTCGGATTACATGGTTTAGGCACGGTATTTTGTGTCGACTATAATATAAGTGCAATGAGCATAAGCGGAAAAATAAATAATGTCACAGACAGACAGTACGATACAAACGATGAATAAAAGCTCACACACTCTCGAAGTCACAGCGCGTGGTATTAGCTTTACGCAGTTATGGCGGCGCGAATGGCAAGTCAAGCAACAAGGGGCCGTGCAGTGGCTGTATCCTTTGGTCCTGTTTTTGGTGATTATTACTTTGTTTCCGTTAGCGGTTGGCAGTGAGCCTGCATTATTGCAGCGACTTGGGGTATCCGCTGTGTGGATCGCCGCTCTGCTATCGCTCGTGATGGGGGTCGATGGGTTGTTTAAGCCTGCCCTTGATAATGGCACACTGGCGCAATTGGTCGTCGCCAAAGCGTCACTACCGTTATGGGTATTGATTCGCTTAGCGATTCACTGGATATTTAGTAGTGGTATTGTGGCAGCATTAAGTTTGCTCGCCGTCCCTTTATTCCAACTCAGTTGGTTTGAGGCGTGGATACTGATGGCTTCTATCGTGACGGGTAGCCCAATGCTCTTGATGCTATCAGCGGTTGCTAGTAGTTTGACGTTGTCATTAAAAAATGGCGCGGTGCTGGTGCCTTTGATTGCGTTGCCTATGCAACTGCCCGTATTGATTTTTGCGACGGGTGCGGTTGATTTGTTCGCCACCGGTCTTAATGGTTTGCCTATATTGGCCTTGTTATTGGCAGGTAGTATTGTGTCAGTCTTGGTCATGCCGTGGGTGATTGCGTTGACCTTAAAAATGGCGTGGCTTAATTAAACCGTACGTCAGCTGTTTTATTAAACCCCTTTGTATTAACAGCATGGTGAAAACTGGCAATTTTGCTATAATAGCCAAGCAAATACATAAAACATCCCTTGTAGATTCTATCCAGTGTTTAACGCCAGCAGGTTAGCAGGTAGTAGTGTCCATGATGGGCCGCACCTGCCGCCATAAGCTGCGCAATAGGTTTATTCCCATGCCCAACCTGAATAATGTCTCATCTCCTAGCCTGTGGCAACGCATTTGGCAAGGCTTTTTGACCACTGTGGGTACCAAGCAGTTCTTTCGTATTTTTGCGCCTTGGGTGAAGTGGTTAGCGATACTAGCTGGTATGTGTCTGCTGCTCGGTAGTGTGTGGGGACTCGCTTTTGCGCCGCCTGATTACTTGCAGGGCAATAGCTATCGTATTATTTTTATCCACGTTCCAGCAGCCAGTCTTGCTATCTCTATCTATTTTGCGCTTGCCGTATTAGGCGTCATCTATTTAGTTTGGAAGATTAAGACGGCCAGCCTGGTCGCACAAGCACTGGCGCCGATGGGGTTTTTGCTGTGTGTCATCAGTTTGCTAACCGGCTCCATTTGGGCAAAACCAACTTGGGGTACTTATTGGGTATGGGATGCGCGTTTGACGTCCATGCTGATTTTGGCATTTTTATATGCGGGTGTCATGGCACTGTTTGCCGCTTTTGAACATACCGCCAATCGTGGTAAAGCAGCGGCCATTTTATCGATTGTTGGCGCGGTGAATCTCCCTATTATCAAGTACTCAGTAGAGTGGTGGAATACCTTGCATCAAGGCGCGACTTTTACTTTAACCGCTGCCCCAAAAATGTCGGCAGACATGTGGATGCCATTATTACTAATGATTATTGGCAGCTATTTACTGGTCGCGACATTGGCAATTTATCGTACCAATACCTTAATTTTGTCGCGTGACCAAGGTAAAGCGTGGGTGAAAGAGTACATCCGTGGTCAACATAAATAACGGCTAGGAAAATATTATGCAGCCCTATTTTTATAGCGTCTCTGAGTTTATCGCCATGGGTGAGCATGGGGTGTTTGTGTGGTCATGCTGGGCCATTACGGTTGGCATGATGCTGGCTTTTATTGTTTATAGCCGCAGACAGCGACAAGCGCTTATCAAACAGCTCACTATCCAGCAGGCGCGTCAAGCGCAGCGCACTGCTAAACCATCGACGCCTGTCACCAAGCGTTCTCGTTAGTAAAATTAACTCAATATCATAGATTTAGCACATAAAATTGCCTTGTCTTATTTGTAGCAGTGTCACCTCATAAATGGCTATGGGACTTATTGATTTGTCCGAAAAATGCTATCATATAGCCATTAGAAGAGTACGATTAGAAAGACATTCCTAAAAAGTTTTTCTAATGGTAGTTTCTTTAATATTTTCTATTTTGCAGATGAGTGATTTGTAAAATAGGGACTCATCAATGAGGTAGTGGTATGAACGCAGTTCGGCGCAAAAAACTGATGTGGGTTATGTTTACGCTTGCAGGCGCGGCGATAGCCGTGGTGTTGGTGATTTATGCCATTGGGCAACAAACCGACTACTACTTTGACGCTACGGCCATTGCGCAAGGCGAAGCGCCACAAGACAAGCGTATCCGTGCTGGTGGTATGGTCGTGGCAGGTAGTGTCCAGCGCGCAGCAGACAATCCTCTGAACGTTGAGTTTGCTATTACTGATTTTCAATCGACAGTACCCGTGACTTATCAAGGGATTTTGCCTGACTTGTTTGCTGAAAATTCAGGCGTCGTTGCCACGGGTAAAATGCAGGGTGATACCTTTGTCGCAGGAGAAGTATTGGCCAAGCATGATGAAAACTATATGCCACCTGAGGTCGCCAAATCAATGAAAGAAAACAATCGCAGTGGTGCAGTTCCCCCTTCTGAGCAATATAATCCCGCTGAAAAAATTCACGAGACTCAAACGCTGCAACAGTAGTATCAGATTGTTTATCTAAATACGAAAAGGCCACCGACTCATCGGTGGCCTTTTTTAATGGTATTATATCGCAGTTAGCTATTAGTCATCCCATACAGGGCTATAGTCAGGATGTTCAATCTTGCGGCCATCCGAGCGCGCCAACCCGCCAATTTTATCTAGCTCTTCTGCACTCAACTCAACATTAACAGCGTCAAGATTACCCTGCAGGTGATCAGGGTTAGAGGTTTTTGGAATAGCAACACGGTGTTTATCCGACAAAATCCACGCCAGTGATATCTGAGCTGGGGTTACTTTGTGTTTATCAGCAATCTCTTTGATGATGTCATTGTCAAACACGTCACCACGTGCCAGAGGTGAATACGCTTCTAATAAAATATGATGGTTGTTTAAGAAAGTTTGTAACGTATTTTGCTTAATGAAGGGATGAAATTCAACTTGGTTCACCACAATTGGCACGTCTGCATGTTTTTTTGCTTCGATAATATTGGCGATATTAAAATTAGAGACACCGATATGGCGCGTTAACCCTTGTTTTTGTAGCTCGCACAATGCAGGCATAGTTTCAGACAATGGCACGCGATCATCGGGCCAGTGTAATAGCAAAAGATCTACATAGTCGGTATCTAGGTTCTCTAGAGAACGCTTAGCCGCTGCCGCCAACTTCTCCGGTTGAAACTTCATATCATCAGGAAAAATCTTTGTGGTTAAAAAGAACTTGTCACGAGAGACCCCTGACTGTTTAATACCTTGGCCGACTTCTTTTTCATTGTCATACGCTTGGGCAGTGTCAATATGCTCGTAGCCCATCTCTAATGCTTTTTTAACGACATCAACGCAGTCCTGACCAGTCGACTGCCAAGTACCCAGCCCCAGTACGGGGATATTTGCTTGGCCAGCGGTACGAATATTATAAGTTTTAGTAGTCATATTATTATCCTTATGTTTTTATGATTTTGATTTCTTTTCGAATCAAAAACTGGTTTTAACTATCAGTGTAGTCAGTTCAGAATAAAAGTGGACCATCCGTTAATGGTGTTCTACTGATATAAATTTCCCTCGCTGGCTGTTCGCAAGCGTGACAGAGGCTTCATAAAATTCATACCAGTAGAACTGTCACATTTTTAAAGTGAACCGACTATAATAGTAGCCAGTCATAGTAGCGCTCAATTTGGCTGCGCTTCTATTTAGCTCATCCACTATAGGCCTAACTAAGACAAAGAGAAAGGGTGGTTGACGGTTTCCTACAAAGGACAAACAGGCTGTAACGTCATTTTTGGTAATGGAAAAATGATGAGACAGGCAGTTAACAGAAGCAGGAATACAAAATTTGGCCCCATAAAAAACGCCCATCACGTGAAGCAATGGACGTTTGTAACTATCATGAGATCAGTAAATTTGAACTAAAACCTTACTGAGCAGTGGCTTCTACAGGTGCAGTAGCGGCATCAGTGTTGGCGCTGTGATCTGTGCCCCAGATTTTTGGATATTTATACCCTGGGAAAGTCTCGTGAGCATATTTCTTAAAGGCTTCTGAGTTATAAGCGTTAGTCACATCTTCGACCCATTTTTTGCCTTGATCAGCAGACTTAATCGCTGACCAGTTAACGTAAGCAAAACTTGGCTCTTGGAATAGCGCTTCAGTCAGCTCGATACCCGCGTCTGTGGCATAGTTACCATTGATAACCGCGAAATCCACTTCATCACGAGCACGTGGTAGTTGCGCCGCTTCCAATTCAACGATGTCGATATCATATTTGCTGTTATCAGCGATGTCAGTTTTTGACGCAGTCAACGGGTCGATGTTGTCTTTTAGCGTAATCCAACCAAGATCATCCATCATCACAAGGGCGCGGGCAAAGTTACTTGGGTCGTTTGGTGCAGAGACGCTCATACCTTTATAGGCTTCGTCTAAGCTGCTCTTTTTGCCTGAGTAGATACCTAGGGGTGCGGTTGGCACTTGGAACACTTCGACTAGATCAAGGTTGTTTTCTTTTTTGAAGGTATCAAGGTAGGGCTTATGCTGGAAAATATTAATGTCTAAGTCGCCTTCAGCCAACGCAAGGTTAGGGCGAACGTAGTCTGTAAAGGCCACCAATTCAACTTCATAGCCCTGCGCTTCAAGCGAGCTTTTCACTTGGTTACGTACCATATCGGCAAAGTCACCTTCGGTAGTACCGATGACGATTTTTGTATGCTCAGGATCAATATCGCTAGCGGCAGTTTCTGCAGTTGTGCCATTGGTAACCGGTTCTTTGGTGGCTTCTGGTGCTGATGAGTTGTTGCAACCAACCAAAACCAAGCTTGATACGCCAACAGCAGCAAATGCAGTCGCTAACTGACGGCTGATATCTGTTAATTTCATGGAACTTCCTTAATAAGAGACAGAGAATAGAGGGGAGATATGACGATTAAAAAAGCAACATTATAGATAGTAATGCTGCTCAGTTAAGGGGTGTTAAGTTAGTAACAAAATTAAAGGGTCACAGTAACAAAGTCAAGCGTTTTACTTAGGATGAATCGGCATTAAACCCTAAGTATTATTCATAATAAGGACAGCTCAATGCCGCTTCTCACTTTGTACTGATAGGACTTTTAGCGTTTATCCAAGCGATTGGCCATCCAATTGCCAGTGGCTTGAATCGCAATGACCATTATTGACAGTACAATAACGATAAAAATCATTACCTCAGTTTGATAACGATAATAGCCGTAACGAATCGCCAAATCACCCAAACCACCACCGCCAATCATACCAGCCGCTGCTGAATAAGACAGCAGACTGATACACAGAATCGTCACTGATAATATCAGGCCTGAGCGTGCTTCATTCAGTAGAACTTTGATGATAGTAAAGGGACGCGCGCCCATAGACTCAGTCGCTTCGATAATACCACGTGGCACTTCACGCAAGTTTTGTTCCACTAAGCGGGCAAAATAAAATGAACCAGCGATTGCCAACACTAAAGAGGCTGCGATAGGCCCGATACCAGTGCCAACAATGGCTTTGGTAAAAGGACTCATGGCGATCATCAAAATGACAAAGGGGAAAGCACGCATAAAGTTGGTGATGCCACCCAGCACACCGTACAAGGTTTTATTTTGCAAAAACTGGCGGTCACTGGATAAAAATAAGAAGACGCCAAACAGGCCGCCAATGACAATAGCGACCGTCGTTGAGATGCCGAGCATGATGAACGTGTCAATAAACGCATTTGCAATCTCTTTGCGTAGTGCAAACAGCTTGTCTATCGAGGCGGATAATTCAGTACCAGTTAACATATCTATTTCTCCTGCCTCATTAGTCCTCAACGACTAGGCCTTTGCCAATCGGGGTGGTTGCTTGAATCAGACCGTCTCTTACCTCTGCCACTTCTAATAGCTGTCCTTGATGCAATAATGCTGCGCGATCACAGAGACGACGAATGACGCTCATCTCATGAGTCACAATCACAATGGTCACGCCAAGCTGTTCATTAATATCACGTAAGCAAGTCAACAAACTGCGGGTGGTCGCAGGATCAAGGGCGCTGGTTGGTTCATCGGCCAATAGTACTTTTGGACTCGGGGCAATCGCTCGAGCAATACCAACGCGCTGTTTTTGCCCGCCTGATAGCTGGGCAGGATAATGGCCAGCACGATCGGTTAAATCGACAATCTCAAGACAATCCATGACTCGTTTGTGAATATCGCGACTAGGATAGCCTGACACCGTTAAGTTAAAAGCCACATTGTCAAAGACAGTACGGTTCGACATCAGGTTAAACTGCTGAAAAATCATGCCGATATTGTGCCGAGCAATACGTAGCTCACTGGCAGACAAGGTGGTCAAATCGGTGCCATCGATAATGACTTGACCAGAATCTGGGCGCTCAAGCATATTAATCAGACGTAACAAAGTCGACTTACCAGCACCCGAATACCCCATTAGGCCAAAAATCTCGCCTTGTTGGATCGACAAAGACGTTGGCTCAACAGCGGTAAACCAATGCGGTTTGCCATTTTCGTTTTTGATTGATCGGTCGCTTAAAAAACTTTTGGTCACATCGTTTAAGACAATCATGTCATTCATGGAGGGCTCAAAATTCAATAATTTTTTTAATAGTTATGAGTGTGTTGTTATGCGTCTCTTAGCGTGTCAGAGGCGCATTAAAAAACCACAGTCAACAACCCTATAATAAGGGGCGCTAATATAGCATATTATCGAGCGCTTTGGATATGCGCATCCGTGACCCGCTTATGACTAATAGCAATTAGTGAAAGGGAGTTTAAAGAGTAGAGAAGGCAATGTCAGTATAAAAAGAAACGCTCATTGGGTGTGGTCGAATCTAAATAATCTTGATAAAGAAAGCAAACATGGATTATATACGCCGCACCTCAAGTGAGATGACGCTGTAGCGGATGCATAGAAGAGAGTTGACTTGTAGGTAGCTGATTAATCGTGCTGGGTATGGTGTGGGTCATGTTTGACTGGTATAACGACTAAAAATCTCGTATGACCATTTAGCGTATCGGTGATAATACGCCCTTGATGGGCGGTGACGATTTGCGAAACCAAGGACAAGCCGAGCCCCGAGCCTTTGTTTTTTTGCTGCAAGCGCACAAATGGGCTAAACACCTCTTCGCGCTTGTCTTCAGGAATACCAGTGCCTTCATCAATCACTGCCAGTACCGCATATTTTGGTAAAGGACGTACAGGTTCGGCTTTCGCTTTCTTCATGTGTTTGGCAAACAGTCCTTCTTTGCGGGGTGTACTCGTTGTTTCACTATCATTTTGCGCGGTGTCTTTGCTGTCCTTTTTAGCGCCAGTTGCAGAAACAGCTTCTTTATCTGCTTTTGGCGCTTCACCACTTTTTTGCGCCTTGACGCTCCTACTTATTATTCCCTCTGTAGACTTAGGCGCTTCCTCGCTATGAGCCGCATTTTCAGTATGGTTGGCAGCGGTAGAAGACAGGGCAGAGTCAGGAACCGCCTTCCAAATAACCTTTTTAATTCTGTCAGTCAAATCACTGGTAAAGCTGTGATGGGTAACCACCAATGATGAGTCACTATTGGGACGGGGGGAGTCACTCGTACTTGTGGCAGCAGTGCTTGAGGTGACAGCAGCGTTTAAGTCAGAGTGCTCATCGTGAGTACTAGGAGCATGGGTTTCTGTTAATCCCGTCCCATTCTCAAGGCTCTCGCTGTTAGCATCCGTATCTAGGCTAACCTCTGCATGAGTATCGCTATCAACAGCAACGCTTTCACCATTTTTATAAATAGGCGGAGCTGGCAGTGTGGCTATTGGTTCTGCTGCTTCAGATTTGACTTTATCTGTATGGGACGCGTCGTTTGAATTTTTCGGGCTTTGTGGCGCCTCTTCGTTGTTATCAAGTTGTTCAGTTTGCTCGTCATACGTTTCAAAGTCAGAGCTATTATAATCGACAAAGCTACTAGATAGCACCGTTTGCAATAGATAATCAGGAATGGTGCCGGCTTCCTCAGCCGTTTGCACACCGTATAGCAATACCGTGACTGGCGGTTTGCCATGGAGCATCGCATTGGTTAATAAATTGCGAATCAAATGGGTCAACATGGATGACTGACCATCAATGACAATATGTTCACCAATCAGGGTGGCTTCAGGGTAGTGCTGACGTTCTTGATTGACTAGATCATACAAGTCCAAGCGTTCAACTTGCTGCAACGCATGACCAGCATCTAAACGGCTCACCAGTAGGATACTCTCCACCAAGTCATTGAGTCCTGATAAGTCGCGATTAATTGCGTGGGCGCGCTTATCAAATTTCGCTTTAGTATCAGAAGGTAGAGCGCCCGCCAGCATATCCATCATCTCAATCTGTAAACGGATACGCGTAATGGGCGTACGCAGCTCATGAGAAGCGTGCGCTAGTAGTAAGTTATTGGCATCGATAAGATGTTCGATCTTTTGTGCTGCTTGGTTAAAACCGCGGGCTAATGAGGCGATTTCATCATTACCGCGGGCATTAACGCGTACCGTAAAATCACCATCGCCCAGTTGCGTCATCTGTTGGCTCATCTGATTGATGCGCCACGTGATGGTACGAGCAATCCACCACAGTACGCCTGCCATTATGAGTAGCAGCAGTAGCGTACCCGTGAATAAATTCAACGCAGCCGAGAGTACCGGCTTTTTAGGTGGTAAGCGTGATTCATACAACAGGGTATAGCCAGTGCTGCTATAGACTTGGACTTGCTTGGTAGGGGAGACATCAGAAAATGAGGGGAAAACGCGTGATAGCAGCGATGGGGGCGCTGGCAGCTCTAGCGGTAAATCGCTATTGTCTGTTTGCATCAGCAACCGGCCATCATTGTTGTATAAGCCCATCTTTGCTTGTAGAGACTCATCAAAGATATCAAAGCTTTTTTTGACCACAGCCAGCATAAAGCGTGACTGTAATCGATTGTCCTTACTAACAGAGACATTAAGCTCATGCAAAAATGGGTCAATTTGTCCCAAAATCTGTGTGGCCAGTATTTCTGAGCGTATGCCTGCATCTTTGTCATGCACCAGTTGAGTCAATAGCACCATCGCGACTGCAAATAAGATAAGTGCCAGCATGACACTGGCAAATAGCTTGGCAAATACGGAGCGAAATCCCAACTGCTGCATTAAATAGTCTCTGTTTTTAAGCGTTTACGTCGGCTCACAGGTTTGTCTCATACCACTGGGTTGGCTACTTTGTGGGATCAAACCTGATCGGTGGCAAACTGATACCCAACGCCGCGTACGGTAATAATACGTTTTGGCTGGCGTGGGTTGTCTTCAATCAACGCGCGCAGACGTGAAATATGCACGTCAATCGCGCGATCAATGTTGTCTGAGCTGTCATCATTGGGCATGGCTTGCCAAAGCTGCTCACGATTTAACACTTTACCAGAATGGGTAGCAAAGTAATGCAAAAGTTGGAACTGATGCGTCGTCAAACGTACTGGTTCATCGTCGATAGTGACTTCATGGCTGTCAGGGAAGACGCTCAAACGCCCAAACGTTAAGCTGTCTGACTGGCTGTCTGCTTGATTGGGCTGCTCGTGCCGACGAATAACCGCGCGAATACGAGCCAAAAGCTCACGTGGCTCAAAGGGCTTAGCAATATAATCATCAGCGCCCATCTCAAGACCGAGTACGCGATCCGTTGTATCCCCTTTCGCAGTCAACATGATAATCGGCACTTTATTGGTCATGTTGTTTTTATTGCCGCGAATTTTTTGACACACTTGCATGCCGTCCATATCAGGCAACATCAAATCAAGCACGACCAAATCAATGTCACGCTCTTTGGTGTCTAGTAAATCAAGCCCTTCTTGACCAAGTCCTGCATGATGGACATCATAATAATTCATTGTCAGGTAGTCACTGATCAACTCAGCCAAATCTGGATCATCTTCAATTAATAAAATCTGTTTGCTCATGGGTTGTCCTCTCGTTGTTGTTATAGTTTGCCAAAAGTCTTGTGCGCTTGATGTGTTAATCAGACAAGCACATCACTATATTAGCGGCTCAAGCATTGACATTATTTACTCATTTATACTCACTCTCGCAATCTGCAAACCTGTTTTCAGACTACTAAGACCGACAGTCATAAAGTACAAACGGTTCCAATACTCAGTATATGCTATATATCATACGGGCATAGTGCCTAATTACGCTGTTACAAAACAAGAGAGCCTTTGTTAATGTTTCTACACAATGTAACTGTCGATGTTTATCGCTATGAAACAATGACTTTTTTGCCTTCAGAATCAATGGGTAAGTCTGCCAAACAAATTAAGCTGTCATTACTGATACCCGCAATTAAATACTGGTTTGTCGTGGGATTATATTCAACCACTTCAATAGCTCGGCGCTTCAAGCGCTGATCTTGGCCAATAACCCAGACGTTCGCCGTCAAAGGTCTCAGCGGCTTGTAGGGCGGCTTTTGTAGTTCTGTTAAGTCGACATCATGAAGGGCGCGTTTGGGTACAATCGTACCCACATCTATTTGACCATAATTAACTCGCCCTGTGACCTTCATATTTGGTAACAGCTTGTCATGATTTTTCTGATTTTCAATCACATCGACGTAGACTAAGAGTTTTTTAGGCTGACTGGTCGCTGTCAGCTTACTGACCTGTCCCGTAAACTTGTCTGACACACCTTCAGCGGTAAAGTTGACCGTCTGACCAACCGAAAGCTGAGGTTCCGCTTGAATAGGTAGGGTAGCAATAAAGTACAATTTCGTCTCGTCGCTAAGCTGTAATAGAGGGGTGCCAGCGTCTATATTTTGTCCCGCCTTCACATATAATTCTTCTACACGCCCTGAAAAACTGGCCCGCACCGTGACCAATTTATAGTGAGAGGGTCTGCTCGTCGCACCTTTGCTACTATTTACCGTTCTATCGCTAGAGTCGACGTTTGCGTTATCGATGGTTGACGGCGCTTTTGATGGCTCACTGCCATCGGTCACGCTGTTTTTTATGCCTGTCTTATTATCATTGTCATCAGTAGTGGCTTGCTCAGGGCGGGAGTGGGCCTCTTTTTCTTGTTTGTCTGCCAGCTTTGCGCCTTTGGGACCGTCGATGTTATTAGCCAATGTATTTTCTTGAGGCGAGTTCTCGGTTTCTAGCGGTGCGTTGCCTGCTGTACGCTCTGAGTGCACTCCTGTGTTACCGCTCTCCAAACGTCGAACAATGAGCAAAGGCGTCTCTTTTTCTACCCATTGTCCCTCACTGATCAGTATTTCTTTGACGTTGATAGGGTGTGCGGCTGTAAACTTGGTTTGTTTGATGGGTTCGATACGACCTTGCAGTCCCACACTAGGCTGATAGCGTGACGGCTTAATACTCAATATGTGCTCTGGTGTCATGGTCACGCTATCATTAGTAATGACAATTGGCGTATCGACTGCGGCACTGTCTGTGGAAGTCACGGGTTCATCAGTAGGCGGCGATGGCTGACAGGCGGCAAGCAAGAAAGCACTGAGTAAATAGGTGCTGTTTTTTAAAAGTTTAGAAGCAGTCATAGCCGTCACCGTAAGAATCGTTATTTTATTATATAGTGAATTGTATCGAGGTGAAACAATTGCCCAATACTTACGATAATTACCAAGATTGAGGTTTTAATTACTAATAAATAGCCAAAATCATTGCGCTCGCGAGTAACAACCATTTTTATGTTACTGGCTAGTGTGAACATTTATTTGTTAATGACTGGAAAAGGGTCAATAACTGTGCTAAAACGAACATAACAAATTCTATTGATACACTTTTATTACAAAATAAAATTATCCAGCAATGTGATTATCGTTTCTATATAATGCAGAAATATCATGCGGTTGATGGTTTTAGAAATTGAGAGCGCTATCGATGACTTATGTATGACTGTTCTCTGAGCGCGCGTTACCAACACTGAGGTAATGGGCGCTCAAAAAAGCGAAATAGTTCGGGCAAAAAACGCCGAGTAGGGCTCAATTTAGCAAATTTATCAATCAGAAAGTGCGTATAGTAACCCATGTTGATGCCCTGTTTGACAGGCAGAGATTGACAGATGACAGATTCACTGTCATAACACATGGCAATACAAATTTAGACGGCCGTATCACGTGAAGAACACGTGATATGACGAGGTAAAAAAACCGTTAAAAGTTTGTATTGATCGGTAGCATTACGAATCAATAGTCGTTTATAGGACAGTGATAATGGAAAATAATTTTGATGGTTTAAAAGTGATGGTGATTGATGACTCAAAAACCATTCGCCGTACCGCAGAAACCCTATTGCAAAAAGCGGGTTGTGAAGTAGTGACCGCGATTGACGGTTTTGATGCGTTAGCAAAGATTGTTGATAACAACCCAGATATTATTTTTGTCGATATTATGATGCCGCGTTTAGATGGCTATCAGACTTGTGCGTTGATAAAAAACAACCCAGATTATGCCAGTAAGCCCGTGATTATGTTGTCGTCTAAAGATGGCTTGTTTGATAAAGCGCGGGGCCGTATCGTTGGTTCTGATGAGTATTTGACGAAGCCATTTAGTAAAGATGAGCTGTTTGAGGCAATTAACCAGTACCGCTAGGACAAATAAGTAAATGTGTGATTAAATTCAGGCTGAACAATCTGTGAGATTTCGGTAAACTTTACAGGTTAGGCGATATGGCCTAGGCATTTGGGTTTATGAGTATTTACAAATAATTGCTCAACGTTTCATCACAACCTTTAAGAAAGTCTCTTTGTCATTCATGTTTGACGAGTCATTTTACTTGGGTTGTTTCAATAATATAAAAATATATCCTCTGGGGTATTTTCGAAAAAAGGGAATTCTTATGACTACTGTTTTAGTCATTGACGACTCGCCATCTGAAATGGCGAAATTTCGCGACATGCTTGCTCGACATAATTTTACAGTATTAGAGGCGACAAATGGTGAGCAAGGCTGTCAGATGGCCGTGGATCATCTACCAGATGTCATCCTAATGGATGTGGTTATGCCAGAGATGAATGGTTTTCAGGCCACTCGTAAAATCACTCGTGGTGAAACCACAGCCCACATTCCTGTGATTATGATCAGTACCAAAAATCAAGAAACAGATAGGGTTTGGGGCAAGCGTCAAGGCGCTAAAGAGTACATGGCTAAGCCAGTTGATGAAAATGGATTGGTTAATATCATTCGCAAAGTAATGGAGTAGCTTGTGGCATCCAGGGGATTTATTGAGCTTCTGCGTTTAGCAGATTTGGCCCGCGCCCGTAAAAGTGGACGACGCGGTGGACAAGAGTATGACTGGCAAGGTGTGGTATTTGAGATTGGCGGACAGCGACTGGTTGCTCCGATGGGTCAGATATCAGAAGTGTTGGCCATGCCGGAGTACACAAGCTTGCCTTTAGTAAAACCCTGGATGTTAGGCATTGCCAATATTCGTGGACGCCTATTACCAATAACGGACTTGTCTCAGTTTTTACAGGTTCCTAGCCGCTTAACGCAAATGAGCCAACGAAAAGTCATTGTCATCGATCAGGACAATCTGTTTTCAGGACTGTTGGTCGATCAAGTCATTGGTATTGAGCAGTTTACTCGGGACCAGTACCGAGCAGAAGCGATTGAGCCTAGTTCGCCCTTTGCCCCCTATAATCATGGAAAGTTTGTTAAAAATGAGCAGGATTGGTATGTCTTTATGCCAAGCTTGCTCGCCCAAGATGTGCAGTACACCGATGCTGCAATATAGCTGTCGATAACAGAGTACGTAGCTGTTAGAACAATGACTAAATAATAGCGAATGACATGATACGGTTGGATGTCAGCATTCATACAGGCTTTGCTAATCACTGCTGCTTTTATAACAGTAAGATTGTCAAAGTCAGTCACGAGAAGACTTTGACGATTGTTTGAAAGGAAACGCACTATGAGTGATGTTATAAAAAAACCTGTCGCTGGTACGACCAAAAAAACAGCAGATGGCAAAGAGGCTAATAACACTTGGAAACTGTTATTAGGATTTTTTGTTCTAGTGAGTGTGGTCTGTTTGATTTGGCTGGTAAATTCGTTATCGTCAGTGAGCCAGTACTTAGCCGATTTTAACCAATCTGTTGTTTTACCGGCGGTTGTATTTGCCATCGGGGTGCTAGGGATTCTGTTTACTCTGTATCAGCTGCTTAAGCAGCGTGGTGGGTCCGAGCGATTACTGATTGAAAAAGAAACCCTACGCCGTCGTCAAGAAGCAGAGGCAGAGTCTGAGCGCGCCCGTCAGATTCAAGAAGAAAACGAGCGTAACCAGATAGCCATTCTACGTTTACTTGATGAATTGGGGGATTTGGCAGAAGGGGATCTAACGGTTAATGCCACGGTATCAGAAGATTTTACAGGGGCCATTGCTGACTCAGTGAACTTTGCGATTGATCAGTTGCGTCAGTTAGTACTGGTTATTAATAACACGGCTGCCCGCGTTTCGCAGTCCTCAGAGCAAACACAGATGAATGCGGTTGAACTGGCTGAAGCCTCTGAGCATCAAGCACAAGAAATTGCGGGTGTGTCAGCGGCTATTAATGAGATGACTGTCTCGATTGACCAAGTTTCAAACAACGCGTCAGAGTCTGCGACGGTTGCCCAGCGTTCAGTGGCTATCTCGCACAATGGGGCGGCGGTTGTACAGCGCTCTATTGAGGGCATGAACGTTATTCGTGATCAGATTCAAGAGACGTCCAAACGTATCAAGCGTCTTGGTGAGTCTTCGCAAGAAATTGGTGACATCGTTGGTTTGATTAATGACATTGCCGACCAGACCAACGTGCTGGCATTGAATGCTGCTATTCAGGCATCGATGGCGGGCGAAGCTGGTCGAGGCTTTGCGGTTGTTGCCGATGAGGTCCAACGCCTTGCTGAGCGCTCTGCTAATGCCACCAAACAGATTGAAACACTGGTAAAAACCATTCAGGCAGATACCAATGAAGCGGTTATGTCAATGGAGTCCACGACCTCTGAAGTCGTACGTGGGGCGCGTTTGGCGAAGGATGCTGGTGAAGCACTAGAAGAGGTACAGAGTGTTTCTAACACGTTGGCTGATTTGATTCAAAACATCTCAAATGCAGCCATGCAGCAGGCTGAATCTGCTGGACACATCTCGCACACTATGAATATTATCCAAGACATTACCTCACAAACCTCATCTGGGACGATGGCAACAGCGCGTTCTATTGGTGAGCTGAGCGAGATGGCGGCAGCGCTACAAGAGTCAGTGACAGGCTTTAAAGTAACGAATGACGATGAGTTGTTAGACAGTGACATGATAAGTACGGAAAATACGTTGTCAGAAAGCGCTTGATAATAACGCTCAGTGCTAAGTCAGTACTGAACGGTTTATCGTCTTTTATTAATATGTGCATTAAAACGCTGTACGAGCCGTGATGACGTGCAGCAAAAATCATAGCAGGTGATGTGAATAATTTTACTCAACCAGATGGCGATCCCATTCAGTCAGGCAAGAATCCTTTGGTCACAGACGTTAGGCAGGAAGACAGTCTTGATGTGCAGCAGTGGCAACGGTACATAGAGCAAGAAATTGGCTTTGTTCTACCAGATGTCCAGCTGCAGTGGTTGATAAATGCGATTGACCGTACGGCATTAACGCATGGACTGACAGCTAATAGTTTATGGCATCAACTGCCAAACAATACTATGTTACGTCAGCAGTTGTTAGATAAAGTGCTGATCCATGAAAGTCGTTTCTTTCGCCACATGCCGTCTATAGAATTTGTCACAAAGTATGCGCGGCAGCATCAATTGACGGCCTCCGACCGTAGTAGTGACAATGGCTCTAGTGAGTTATTTCGTATTTGGAGCGTTGGTTGTGCAAGTGGGCAGGAAACGTGGTCGCTCGCTATGAGCTTGGCAGCGGAGCCATTGAAAAACTATGTGATATTGGGTACTGATGTCAGCCAACAAGCCATTTTACAGGCACGACTGGGGCAGTATGATAAGCGGCAGCAGCTCTTAATTCCCGCCCGTTGCCAGCAGTTTGTTCAGCCATTGCGAGATAAGAGTGAGGCGCATCAGTCAAATTTTTATGGTTTATCTGCTGTAAAAAAAGCGACAAACAGTACGCACGCAGACTGGCAGATTGCGCCAATATTGCAACAGCGCGTTAGTTTCGCTTTACACAACATTATTGAGAAAAAACCACCCACGTCGCATCTTCAGCATGTGATCATCTGTCAAAATATGCTGCTATATTTTCGTAAGTTTGATCAGCGCGATATTCTAGCGAGACTATCAGAACAGTGTGCGTTAGGTGGATATATTATATTGGCTCCAGGTGAGGCGTTGTTTTGGCGTCCTTCGAATATGCGCCGTATTGCGCACCCACAGGTTAATGTGTGGCAAAAAATCCACGCCTAAATTAGTGCCTAAACGAGTTAGGATAAACCGATGAAAAACCAGCCCAATGACATAGTGACGCTTGAATGGTTGTTACCTCTGTTTAATCAGCAATTATCACAGATATCTGAGGGCTGGCAATTAGGCGCTGATCGCACTAATGCCGAGCAGATGGTACAGAACTACCATCAGGTTGGTGGGGCGCTGACCATGATCCGCCTGCCTTTATTGGCAAGTCTCGCCAATAAACTGAGTTTGCTGGCAGAAGCAAGCAATCGCACAAGTAGTCACAATAGTAACTCTACTCATCGTCGTATCGGCCAACTGTCTCATGAGTTGTTGCAGCGAGAATTGAATCAATACGCACATACGAGCAGTTACCGTACCGCCTTTGTTAGTAACGCTACTAACAAGCTTACGCAGGCGTTGGCAAAATTAGGGATAGAGACTGACTCACCTGCTAGTCTTATCGATCATCAAGGTGAGCATTCATACCCTAACGCTGTCGATGACCATGTTACTGACGACCGTTTTATTGACGACAGTGTTATCGATAATATTGAGGTGGTAGTACCGACTAGTAGAGCCGCTACGCAGTTGGCTGACCATCACTATCAACAGTTATTACTGGTTTGGCGACAGCAAGTACAAGAGTTACTGGTTACCAATACCAATCAGGCCTCTTTATTAACGGTATTAGCAAGGGTCAGTCAATACTTATGGCAGACCACTCAGGATGGTGACTTACAACGCCTGTGGTATGTAACAGACTTGTGGCTCAATGATCTGACTCATAACGACACACCGCTGCCTGAACAGTATGCACCCTTGTTAAGTCAGCTTGAGCAAATGATAGCGTCTTGTGTCCAGCAAACTCAGCTGTCATCGAGCACTATTAAACATTTAACTACCAGCGTGTATGCCGAGTTAAATAGCCTAGTCCAAAACAGTGAGCGCACGCAGTCTACGCTAAGCGGTGTGTCACGTAGCGCACCGACGCCTTCACGTTTTTTACCACGAATACTAAGTGAGCTTGAAACACTTATCTTCCATTTGGATAAGCCAGACACGCTTTTAACACCGTTGCAAAACATAAAAAGTCAGCTTAAGGGGCGAGGCTGGACATACTATGTGGCACAAGTCGACACGGTGCTTACAGATATAGAGCACGCTTTATCGTCAGAAACAGGCTTTGCCCAAGCGCAGGGGCAGATTGAGCGTAAGCTTCAAGAGCTGTACAGTGCTATTTATAATACCGAACAGACGATATCTCTTAAAATAGGAAACGCGGCCTCTTTTATTACGCGGTCTGATGTGGGCGAAAGTGTTGATACGCAAACGGCTGATAGTCAGGATTCAACTTCTGCTGGCGAAGGCTTGCGTGAGCTACGTATTGCGGTCGAAGACGTCAAGCAAAGCTTTAGTGCATATATACAGCGTCAAGATATCCATCTGTTGCCAACGGCTACAGACTTTACCCGTATTGGTGATGCTTTTGCTGACATGGGTTTACCCGCCATTCGCCAAACCATGAATGACATGGCCAGCATATTTACACAACTGGCAACTCACAAGATCGAAGCGCTCAGTTGGGATATGACCCAATCGCTAGCTGAGGGACTAACATCTATTGAGCTGCTGCTTGATTACCTTGCGCAGCAAGTTTTCAACCAGCAGTTACTAACACGGGCCAATGAGCACACTGCTAAAGCCGCACAGCTTCTAGATGTTTATATTGAAGCACCAGAGACGATCAACGACACTTTTCTGACGCAAAAGCCCGCCGCAACGAATGTACTTCGTTATGATGATAGTGGCGAGATTGCCCCTATTACTGATTCAGACATAGACAGTGAGAGTGTGGTAGAGCAAGCGACTACCGACGTTGGCAGTAACAGCGCTAATGACCAAAATAATAATAGTACCGAGAGTGCTGCATTGATGCGCGCTCGTGAGCAAGTCAAGCCTGATAACTTTGAGATAGATGAAGAGATTCGCGACATCTTTATCGAAGAGGCGACAGATGTCATCACTGACCTAGAAGACTTCTTACCTATCTGGCAGCAGGATGCACAGGACTTAACACCCTTAACGGAAGTACGCAGAGGCTTTCATACCTTAAAAGGCTCAGGGCGTATGGTCGGGGCTTTTAGTATCAGTGAGATGGCGTGGTCAATCGAAAACCTACTCAATCGCCTTTTAGATAAGACCTTACCTGTCACAGATGAGGTAGTCAGTCTTGTGATAGAGACGACCAAGCGTTTGCCAGCGTTGGTCACAGATTTTGCAGCGCAGCAATTACCAGGTTTTGACCCTGCTGTTACTATTTTACAAAGTCACAATTTAATGACGCAGCAATCTATCAATGCTGGGCTACCCACCTCTGAGCCTGCACTTACTGATACTGAGGTATCAAGTTTGACGGCGGACTATGCTGAGTTGTCAGATTCTCTCGATACCGTTTATGAATCTACCAAAGACAGGAATGATAGTGAAAGGAGCAGTAAACCTGCGTCCTTATCTACCCTAGCGATACCAGCGGTATTGGAGCCTTTTATGGCGGAGACGGATCAGTTGCCAGTAGATGCGAGCGATGCCGATCCTGATATTAAAGAGATATTTATAGAAGAAGCCAATGAAGTATTGGCAGACATCATACCTTTATGTGCAAATTGGCAATTGTCACCAACGGATTTAAGCGTGCTGGCGGATATCCGTCGCGGGTTCCACACCTTAAAAGGGTCGGGGCGTATGGTCGGGGCTAACTACACTGCGGAGCTGGCATGGGCGATAGAAAACATGCTGAATCGCCTCTTGGATCGTAGTATTACGGTCTCAGCAGATATGTGTCAGCTTATTGCAGATGTGTTAGCTGCCTATCCTAAGATGCTAACGGTGTTTGAAAATAACGGTCAAGAATACCCTACTATGGTGCCACTATGGATTGCATGCGCTAAGGCTTTTAGTAAACAGCAAGGGGATGAGTTCAGCTATTCTACCTTGACCGAGCAAGCATCGAATGAGTTTGAGCAAGAGCAAGCCAACCAAGATTGGGTCGTGCCAGCTGATGTAGATGAAGCCAATCTTATTGATGATGACAGTAGCGAAGAGATAGACATTACGCTACAGACGATTAACTCTGTCAACGAAATGATAGCAGAAGCACCCATTATCTTAGCGCCGCAAAGCGAAAAAGAAAAAGCATTCTTTGAGATTTTTATCGACGAAGCCGAAGGGTTGTTACACGATATTGATCAATTCGTTGATGAACATCAAAATCAGCCTTACGTTGAAGTGACCGATGCGATTGTACGGGCGTTTCACACGTTGAGAGGGGCGTCTGGCTCTAGTGCTTTAGCCGCTATCAGTGAAGTTAGTGCCACCATTGAGCATAGCTTGGAGTTGTTGCAGCAGCACGATACGGCCATGAATGCTCAGCATTTAGAAGCATTGGCTCAGTCTGCCACGTTGATGGATGGCTACTTGCACAATTACAAACAAAACATTCAGCCACAAGATGTGTCGATAGAAGGCGCGCAAAGTCAACAAGATATAGCCTCTTTACAAGCCATGCTGGGCGAGCCATATGGCGTTAGCGATGCTGAGGTTATATCGGATAATAAACCAACGATCGCGCAGCTTTTAGACAATCATATCGATGAATTATTGGATGCTGAATGGGAGTTAGATGCCGCACTGAGCCACTCTGAGACAGCACAAGTTCAGAGTTATATAGAGCAGCAAATTTCGCAAATACAGTATTTAGCCAATAAAGCCCAAGCGTTTCCAAAATTCACCTCAATCCTCAATGAGCTGGGTCATGCTTATACCTACTTGCAGGATAATCCTGACAAAGCAAGAGACAAAAATGTTCAAGCGGTATTACATGACGGCCATGCCCAATTAGTCGGTTTGTTTGATGCGTTAGCGGGTAGTATGTCACTGAAAATCGATCAGCAAGCTCTTGATGACCTGCAAAATATCTACCAAAATGATGATAGCAGTACTCATAATGAAAGCATCTTTACTGTGCAAACCGTCTCAGCGCCTGATCTACAGCTTGAGTCTATTGATACCGACGCTGAACTGTTAGAGATCTTCTTAGAAGAGGCGCAGGAGCTTGATACGGCGCTAGACGAGAGCTTTAATAAATGGCGTGCTGATATCACCAATGTTAATGCATTAAAAGTTTTGCAACGCCACCTGCACACTATCAAAGGTGGCGCGCGGATGGCAGGTATTCGTAGTATCGGCGATTTGACTCACGAAGCTGAAAGTATCTATGAAGCGTTTGTAGAGAACAGACGAGCACCAACAGCGCAATGGCTTGAGATTATGCAGGTGGTGCAGGACACGATGTCACTGCAATTGATGCACATCGTAAATTATAAAAAATCGTTTTTTGCCTCAGCGCTTATCGAGCAATTACAACAGTTTGAAAAAGCAAAAACGTTGCCAGAAACGGTAGAGCTCATCATACCAGCACCGAAGAGCCGTTTTGACTCTGAGACGGTAAGTACAGCTGACAGTAGTTATGATAGCGATGCGGCGTCTGATGCTTTAAGCCTAGACACTATGATTAAACAGTCATGGGCTCATGGTTTGCCTGATCCTGATATATTGGCGGTGTTTTTAGAAGAAGCAGAAGAGCTTACCAATCGTAATAAATATCTGCATTTATTCTTAAAAGATACAAGTAACACAACCGCGCTTCAAGCGCTTCAGCGTGATTTGCACACCATCAAAGGTGGGGCACGAATGGTTACTGCGGCTGGCATCGCTGATCTGGCTCATGAAATGGAGGCTGTTTATAAAGATTTTGTGAATAACCGCCGTCCTACTACCAAAAAAGTATTAGAGTTACTCGTTGCCAGTCATGACTGGCTTGCCGATGCGGTATCGATGCTTAGACAGCATGTCAATCCGCCAACGCCTGCATTGCTCATTGAAGCGTTACAGCAGTTTGGTAAAAATCCAGACAGTTTAAAACAAATACCCAAGGAGTCTCTACAGGCACAGCATGAAGCAATCTTCATAGCGAGAGAAAGGCAGGATTCACAGTATCTTGCGAAAGATATTAGTGACATGCCAGCGATGGTTAGCAGTACCAACGAGGAAGATCAGAGTGCTAACAATAATGAGATGATTCGTATTTCAGGAGGGTTGATCGAGCATATGATCAACTTGTCTGGCGAGTCAGCCATTAACCGTGCGCGTATCGATATGGGTATGAGCAGCTTGACCAACAGTATTGAAGATATGGGTATCACAGTACAGCGGCTAGCCGATCAGTTACGCCGGATGGAAATCGAGCTTGAGGCACAAATTTTATCGCAGATAGACGATGAGCTGATTGAGAATGAAGATTTTGACCCTCTAGAGATGGATCAGTACTCTTCTTTGAATCAATTATCAAAGTCCTTGACAGAATCGGCGTCGGATTTGGTTGATATTAACCACACCTTGTTAGAGAAAACACGTGATAGCGAAAGTCTTTTATTACAGCTGTCACGAACACAAACTGAGTTGCAAGATGGGCTTATGCATTCGCGTATGGTGCCATTTACGCGCTTGACCCCGCGTCTTGAGCGGGTCGTGCGTCAGACCGCTAACGAGCTTAACAAGTCTGTTGAGTTAACAATCATCAACGCTGATGACGAGATGGATAGAACCATCCTAGAGCGTATTACCTCGCCGCTTGAGCACATGCTGCGTAACGCGGTCGATCATGGTATCGAAAACACCTCGACGCGTCTAAAAGCAGGTAAAGAACGTAGCGGGCGTATCACTCTTGAAGTACAGCGTGAAGGGAGTGAGATTGTCATTCAGTTAGTAGATGATGGTCGCGGTATTGATGTAGACGCGGTACGTAATAAAGCGATCTCTCAAGGTCTTATTGACGCAGACGATAACAGCCTCACTGATCTTGATATCATGCAATATATTTTTAATGCTGGCCTAAGTACCAGTAAACAAGTGACGCAAATCTCTGGTCGCGGCGTTGGGATGGACGTGGTTATTAGTGAGATTCGTCAATTAGGTGGCGCCGTATCGGTCACCTCGGAGTTAGGTAAGGGATCACGCTTTACGATGCGTTTACCACTGACGGTAGCCGTGTCTGATGCGTTGGTGGTACGGGCCGCCGATCGATATTATGCGATACCATTGGTGCAGATTGAGCGTGTGGTTCGTATCAGTCCAGAAAAGCTTTACGACTATTATCAGTCAAATGATGCAACATTGAGCTTTGAGGACGGTGATTATCGGGTACGCTATTTAAATGAAATCTTATCAGGCAATAAGCTAAATGAGCTTGTCGTTAATACCAACACCAGTTTGCCGCTCATTCTTATTAAAAACCGCACAGGACACAACATTGCTTTACAAGTTGACCAAATCGCAGGGTCACGTATTGAGGTGGTGGTAAAACCATTAGGAAAACAGCTGTCAAACCTGCCTGGGATTTCAGCTGCTACTATTATGGGCGATGGCTCAGTAATGCTCATCTTAGATCTGATCGCGTTAATGCGTAATGCTCAGTTAAGTAAAAACGTCACGAAATCCGCTGATGCTAAACGAGGTCGTTTAGAGTCTAAGTCCACGGTCTTAGTCGTCGATGACTCAGTCACCGTACGTAAAGTAACGTCACGTTTCTTGGAGCGCCAAGGGTTTAATGTGGCGGTGGCAAAAGATGGTATCGATGCGATTGAGATATTACAAGACACGACCCCAGACATGATACTGCTAGACATTGAGATGCCGCGCATGGACGGTTTTGAGGTCGCTACCCAAGTCAGACACAATAAGCGCTTACAGCACATTCCTATCATTATGATTACCTCACGTACGGGTGAGAAGCACCGTGAGCGTGCCCTAGAGATTGGCGTGAATGACTACATGGGTAAGCCATTCCAAGAGCAAGAGCTGCTCAGTAAAATCCAGCAGATACTGGGTCAAAAGGTCAGCTTGACTCATGATGGATAATGCACGTGTTTTGGCACTGAGTAAAAAAAACAAAGATGATATCAAGGTGATGGTGGTAGCAGAAGACTACCATCAGCGTATGGCTTTTTCGGACACTGTACGCAGTTGCGGTTTTACCCTCGTTGGTTGTGTGTCACGACTGCAATTGCAAAAAAAAAGCGAGCTCACCGATATGGCCATCGATATTTGGCTGATAGACAGTGACTACGATGATAATGTACTTACCGTGACCACCGCCTCTAAACCCGCGGCCGTACTGGTCGGTTTTAGCCAAGCACCTTATCTGAATGAAGCGCAGCAGTATGCCAAATGGCAGCGTAAGTTAAAGCGTAAGCTTGCACACATATTTGCTTTGCCGCTCTTAGTAGATGCCCCTGTTCAAAGGAATGAAAGTCCTGAAATAGAGTGGCGCTATGTGGTTTTTTTGGGCGCTTCTATGGGAGGGCCTAATGCCATAAAAGAGTTTTTAGATAACGTGTCGCCCACGCTGCCGATTTGTATTTTACTGGCGCATCATTTTAACAGAACCATGATTGATACCTTGCCGCGCATACTCAACCGTCATAATAACTGGCGTTGTCAGGTCATTACCTCTTCACAGCGCTTACGAGCCGGTCAGTGCCTTATAGCACCTATCGATAAGCAGATTGTCTGTGATTCAACAGGTCGAGTAATACTGTTAGATCAAGCTTGGAGCGGGGAGTATAAACCTGCTATCGGTCAGATTCTCAAAAACACCAGCGACGTTTATGGTAGTGAGCTTATCAATATCATATTTTCAGGGATGGGCAACGATGGGTCCCAGTACTTGGATCTCATTCAACATAACAACAGTCAATTGTGGGCGCAAGACCCTAGTTTGAGCGCTTGCTCAAGTCAACCTCAGGCTATTATTGATTCAGGGTATTGTGGTTTTGTCGGTAGTCCAGCGGATTTGGCAAAAAGACTGACGGATTATATTGGTGAAAGGGCGGTGACAAGCTCTTCGCCTTAACTTATGGTGAGCGATGTATGAAACAAATTTTGAAACATTCGTTTGAGGCAGTAAGCTTGCTGACCACAAACAACGGTATGCTTGATGTTACTGTTATTCCAGCTGTTAACCAACCTGACTGGTTGATTCCAAGTAGCCTGATTTTGAGTGTGGAAAACTGTGCCGAGCGTACGTCAACCTATGACTGGCAGCAACAAGCGCTGATGGTATTTCATCTGTTACCACAGGAGCAGTCGCCAGAGACAATCGTGGTATTAGAGGGTAATACCTCAGATCACCGCTTGGCTTTGCAAACGGCAGGCGAGTTGCAACCACGCCAAGTGCGTATTTCTGAGGTGAAAGACATTGATGTCCCTGAGCAGTTCGATAACTCTGAGCCACTCAATAATATGGATACGGATGATAGGGGGTTACCCCTTAATGAAAACGTTGTGCTATCCTACCTTTTTCAAACCGTTATGATTGATGACAAAACTTACTTGGTGCCAGACTTAGATAAAATTGCGCACCAATTAATTGATTTAGACAGCTAACTTTTCATCTGTTGTTGAGTGGGTCTTTGCTTTCAAGGCGATCGTCCATGGTTAACTACTGAATCATAGCTGTTTTGTCTATCACATGCATGACAGCTAATTGATGACGAGGGTAATAGGGCAGCTCATGAGTAATGTAAATTCAAACGTATCAAAGTGGTCTGTCAGTAGCCGTATCTTTCATTGGATTAGTGCGATTTTGTTGCTAGTCACGTGGGTAATGATACTGCTGTATGACAATCTTGATAGCAACCTTTATATCGGATTGCATAAATCGTTTGGCATCAGCTTGCTGTTTTGGATGATAGCGCGGGTCATCAACCGTCTATTGACTAAAGCTCCGCCATCAGTCCCAATGCCAAAGTGGCAAGCCCTGCTGGCACACTTAACCCATTTCGGTTTGTATGCGTTATTAATCGCCATGCCAATGGCCGGCTTGTTAATGACGGTCTATGGTGGCCGACCAGTTGATATTTTTGGCTTGTTTCAGATTCCAGTGTTTGTCACCCCAGATCGCGGTTTGGCCCGCTCCTATAATGATTTGCACACTGATATTATCTGGCCTGCGATTATTGCGTTTACGCTTATCCATATTGGCGCAGCTTTGTATCATCAGTTTGTGAAAAAAGACAATTTGATAGCGCGCATGAAGTAGTCGTTTTTGTGTTACTTCTTATTAAAAAAGCCCTAAGTACGAGAATACTTAGGGCTTTTTTAGGTGCGGCATAAAGGCGTCAAGGCACAAAAGAGCGTTTGACGACGTTATTTTTTATGCTCAGGCAAACTGATATTCATCTCTAGTACATCTAAGCTGTCTTCAGAACGATGATTGATATTGACATCATCTATCTGTACGCCATTGACATACTTATTAACCACTTCTAGTATTTCACGTTTCATTTTTTCGATACGATCAACGGTTAAGCGATTATTTAAGCGATTTTCGCTAGCAACGATAACCTTAAGACGTTCAGTAGCTAAATTAGCGCTGCCTGCGCTACTACTGTCGTCAGTACCAAACAGGCTACTCCAAAATCCTTTTTTCTTAGTCATCATTAACCCCCAAACCAGCGCTGTAATAAACTTTTTTTCTTCACGTCAATATGACGTAGTGGACGTTCTTCGCCTAAGAAACGGGCGACAATGTCATCATAACACTGACCAGCAACAGAATCGGTATAATGAATAACGGGCTCACCGTGGTTAGATGCTTCGAGCACTGAATGGCTTTCAGGAACCACGCCAAGTAACGGCACTTTTAGGATATCATTCGAAATCGTATCGATATCCATCATCTCATTAGCAGCGGCACGTTCGGCATTGTAACGAGTGATAATCAAGTGCTCACGTACCGTACCTTGATTCTCTGCGACCTTTTTCGTTTGGCTTTGTAAAATACCAATAATACGATCTGAGTCACGCACTGATGAGATCTCAGGGTTGGTGACGATGATCGCTTCATCAGCATGATACATTGCTAACTGAGCCCCGCGCTCAATGCCAGCAGGCGAATCGCAGATAATATAGTCAAACTGTTTAGACAGCTCAGCCATAACCTCCGCCACACCTTCATTTGTCAACGCGTCTTTGTCACGGGTTTGACTGGCGGGAAGGATGTACAAGTTTTCGAGCTGTTTGTCTTTGACAAGGGCTTGCGACAAGCGCGCGTTACCGGTGATGACATCGACAAAATCGTAAACAATTCGGTTCTCACAACCCATGATCAAGTCTAGATTACGTAGACCCACATCAAAATCGATAACGACTGTCTTATAGCCACGCAACGCTAAACCAGCGGCAAAAGAGGCACTTGTCGTGGTTTTGCCCACACCGCCTTTACCTGAAGTGATTACAACTATCTTCGCCACAATGGCACACTCCTATGAATCAATGGGTTATCTTTATATAAATAGGGCAACGGCATGTTATTCACATACGATATATACACTACCTGCGAACCTAGCCTAGCATAAATAAACAAAAATTTATAGCAGGTCGAGACTAAAGCAGAAAAACAGTTTCTATATAGACCACACGGCCTCGTCACCTAAAATTTACCAGTTAATACCGCCTTTTTTATCTAGTAAAATAGGCATTTATGAAGAGGGTAAATAGTGGCAGAGCTAGCGATTCATCATAGAACAATTTTGTTAAATAAACTTACTATAATATTAAGTAAGCCATTTATAAGGCCGTTAAGAATCGATCAGCTTAGTCAGCCGACCCTTCTAAAAAGCGCCTAAAATACTGATGGGTGCAAATCAGTGGGTGTGTTAGGTTTCATCCATCACCGTAAACACCAGACCTTCACCTTCTATAAACCTGACTTGCACTGACTTATCAATCACGTGCTCGGGTAAGTTGTCCCGCAGGCAATAGGTGCCAGCCACCGAAACCAATGATGGATTGAAAACCTGACAAAAAATACGCGCATCTTTGTCACCAGTCGCGCCTGCAACCAGTCGACCTTGGGCACGGCCGTAGATGTGTAAGCTGTTATCAGTAATCGCTTCAGCACCGCTATTGACACTATTGGTCAAGATTAAGTCACCGCCGACGTGATTGAGGCTTTGCCCTGAGCGTAGCATTTGGTCATAAATGAGACTGGTAATTTGCTCCGTGCTCACTAGGGATTCTGCAGTGACATCAGATATCGTTGTCTCAGTGGCTGTGTCGTTGATTGCAGGGGTGTCTTTATTGTTGGCCAAATCGGCATTTTTATCCTCGGCTACTTTAGCGACCTGCGGCGCTACTTTTTTGCTCGGTAAAATACGCTCGATACGTTTGCCATCGGCGGGGAAGATTGCCAAGCGCTGTGCGCGTGCTTGTTCGTCCAGCTTGCCTGTCACTACGCCGATAGGTTGTAGACCCCATGACCATAACAGCTCTACCAATGCTGATAGGTCTTGCTCAACCTCACTATCGATGAGGATGGGGATGTTGCTCGTTTTATTGCTCAGCGTTTCAGCAAGCTGGGTTTCAATAGCGACCAGATCATCGGTACTAAACTGCAAACGTGAAAAGGTCAGCATCTTGCCATAAAAGGCCAACGCTGGTGCGGCACTCGAGGCCTGGTTATTTTTATCTAAAACTGTCATATATAAATCCTCAAGAGATAATCCTATCGCTGTACTCACGCTGCTATTTTATTATCGAACCATATTGTTTATTTACTACTGAGCCATACTTACTTTATTTATGACTAAGCCATACGCACTGTTGTTAGAAGTACAGGTTACAAATTAAGCATGTCTTGATGTTTCCACTGCTGTACTTTTACTTGAGCTTCAAACTCAGTCAGACTGTCATCAATGATACTCGAAATCAAGGTATCTAGTGCGGTATTATCAGTGTCTATATTCGCAATACCATTCGCAATCGCTACCATCAATGCGTCGAGACGCTCAGTGTCAAGCAGGCGTTTATTCAACGCGTAAACGACGTTTTCACCTATGTTATGCCCGACATGTTGTAGCTGCGATTCAATTAAACTACCAGCGATGGGTATCATGCGCAGGTAACGGCGTAACTCGGGGGTGTTGGCCAACCCTTCTTCAATAGCATGGCCCATCTCACTGGCTAACATATTGCCGCCGCCTGTTGATGCCGTCAATGCCTGTAATTTGGGTGCTAGCTCTGACCGTAGTACGGACAACAATGCGGCTTCAATTTCCGTGCGATTTCGCGCAATCGTGGATTCAATAAGTGATTTGTGCGTCTCAGGGTTGGTCAGTTGTTGCCGGAAGTTTTGGATAGCGGTTAGTATGACGCGATCAGACAGCTCTTCTAAGAGTAAGTCGATATAGAATGTAATGCGATTGATCCAGGGCTGCGGCAGTACTTGGTAGCCAAGCTGATATAAGCGCCTGCCGATGACCACTGCTCGAAACAAACGTAAGGCTCGTAGCTGCGGAAAACAACCCAGTACTTCGTACCAATGGACAAAAGGAAAAAAGAACCAGCGATAATAAACGTGTTGTTTCACTGCAATCGCCCAACGCAACAACAGCTCAAGAATTAAAAAGACGGTAAAAAAACCACCAACAGTACGCAAAGGGTCATGCAGAGTATTTTGATACCAGTTGAGCGCCTCGCTAATGCTCAGCCACCCTGCGACATTGTGACTAAAGTTACTCATCAAAATCGCATCCACACTAATCAGTAGCAGATCAATACTGATCGCAATGATCATCACGATATCATAAGTAAGTTTTAAGCGATTTGGCTTTGGGCGATTGGGTCGGGGCAGCTTATCATCTGATAAACGAGGCGACTGATTCGGCACGGGCGCTGAGTCTAGCGGTGGACTAGTAATAGGAGAGGCGGACACAGTCAAACCTTATAAGTAATCAATAGCATAAAAAATAAGCGACTCAGACAGCACATGGCCACCAAGTCAGTCATGGGAAAAAAGCCATAAGCTTATAACCATTCACATTATCAATGAATAAGGTTAAAAAACAACCCATCTTTTATTATAATTATGCACTGATTTTCTTTACGCACTCACGCTCTTAATCGTCATAAACGGCTTAAGTTTGCAGGTTTGCTTCAAACTCAGCCAGCATATCTGTAATCAGCTGGTCTTTTTCGCGCCATATTTGCTCAACCCACTCAAACATTTGCGCTTTTACGGCGGCATCGTTTTCATATCCACCATTTTGGATGCCAGTGAATAGGGCATCAGGTATCTTGATATGTCTGACATCCACACCCAAACGTTTAATATTTCCTTTCCAAAGGTCACTATAAGTCGGTACCCCATCCGGATAGACAATGGTCATATCTAACATGCCATCGATATCGTCACCTAACGCGTTAATGGCCAATGATAGACCGCCTGCGCGAGGCTTTAGGAGATGCGTATAAGGGGACTGCTGCTGTGTATGTTTGGCCTTGGTAAAGCGCGTACCCTCTAAATAATTTAATAACGTAAACGGCTTGTCTTTTAATAGGGCACAGGCACGCTTGGCTTCTTCAATGTCCTTACCTTTTAAGGCAGGATTTTTGGCGATGGCTTCTTTGGAGTATCGGCGCATCATTGGGAAATCTAAAAAGTAAAAGGCTTGGCCAACAATGGGAATGTAGATCAGTTCAAACTTGGTAAAGAATCGGGTTAACGGCAGGCGTTTTTCACTAATGTACTGCACGATACTGGTGTCGACCCAAGACTGATGGTTACTGATAAGCAAGTATTTACCATGCATATGAACGTCATCGGGTAAGTTGATGCGCCAATCTTTACGCGGCAGTATGTTGTCGATTAACGCATTGTTACTACCGATCCAGTGATTGGTGATTTTGATGACTGCTTTATCTGCAATCGGTGCGCCAGTAATCGTTTTACCGATGCCCATCAACCACAAAGGAATACTACCACCGAAGCTATTGGCTGCGATGACGCCAGTGGCTGTCGCAAGGGAAACGGCTTTGCCTAACTTTGGGGTGCGTTTGTGTATTTTTTGAATCGCAGATGTTAGTCGCATGCTAAATCCTTTTCGGTCGATCTTATGAGTATGTAGAGTATCCATTGCTGGAGATGCTTGTTTGACTACGCTCAAAGACATGTATATTTTTATGGGGTCAAAAAAGTAACATTATAAATTTTTGTCTGTAAATAAATCTATGATCAACTCAAGACGTTTTAGTCATGAGGCATCATGAGAAAACGCTAAGCATCGCTTCTAAAGACAGCCATCTATACCCGAGTGTTACTTAGCCCTTGCTATTGTTTAATTTTAGCAGAAAGGCCGCCCAGTGTACGCGTGTAAACGTGACTTGTGATACCAGTACTAAAAATCAAAAATTTGAGTATCAGAAATGTGCCCGTATAGCAATCTAGTAACGCACTCTGCACTTCTCATACACAGGTATGACAAAATATTACACATGGTTAGATGGGAGTTGCCATAATGACAACGAGTGTATATATACACCTAGAAAAAATTAATGGAAAATATTTATAAAAAGCACACTTTATCTATAACTTTTTAAGCTTAAGAGGAAATATTATGCGTAATAAATTAATGATTGCAGCAGTTGCATCAGGCCTAGCGCTTAGTGGTTGTACTACTGATCCAAACACAGGACAACAACGTCTAAATAAGACCGCACTTGGTACGCTAGTTGGCGCAGCTGGTGGTGCTACTATCTCAAAAGCAACTGGCGGCGACAAAACAGGTCGCGATGCTGCGATTGGGGCCGCTTTAGGTGCAGGTGTTGGTTATTATATGGAGCGTCAGGCTAAGCAGCTTGAGCAACAAATGGCTGGTACAGGCGTGACGGTTGAGCAAAACCCTAACACCGGTAACATCGATTTGGTTATGCCAGGTAACATCACCTTTGCCTTTGACGATGCGACTCTAAGCTCATCTTTCAAGCCAACACTGGATAAGCTGGCCTCTACCATGAACCAGTACAATAAGACCACTGTGAACATTGCTGGTCACACGGATAGCCGAGGTTCAGCGTCGTACAACATGGGTCTGTCACGTGATCGTGCTTACTCAGTGGCTAACTATCTGACGGCTCGCGGTGTCGCTTCTAATCGTATCAATGTAGTGGCTTATGGGGAATCGCGTCCAGTAGCTGATAACAGCACTGATTATGGTCGCCAGCAAAACCGCCGTGTTGAGCTAACCATTAACTCTCCACAAAGTGTTAACTAATCAATAGATTGTTAGAGATTTAACAGCTATCCCTATAGTGGTTAATTATCTTAGATAAAAGTGATCTTACTTAACACGTAAAAAAGACCAGCTTATTGCTGGTCTTTTTTTATGTTTGATTGAACCATTTTTTATTCCTGCTTAAAGGATAATTTAATAAAATCAAGAAGGAAGATGAAATTAAATATTGATAATGATTATCAATAACACTATAATTTGTAAAGTTTTCTTATTGCTGTAGTATGAAACGTCTTACTATGCATGATAACTTACTATGCATGATAAATAGTCAGTGTGGGTAGTTAAGATCTCTTGCGGTAATAGGATCTAAATGATTAATATAATGGATGCTCTTTAATCAAAACCAATTTTCTTTTGCTATATTTTTTGAGGATGTGTATGACGATTACCACAGTAACGAGCCGTAAGATTTTACCAACTACTTTAGCTGCTGCACTTGCAGGGCTGTTAATGGTATCGGGTTGCACCAAGAAAACTGCCGAAGACGCTGACACGAGCGCTGATACGCAAACAGAAGTGCAAAGTACAGAAGCGGCTGATGATACCCAGCTGTCAGCTGCCGATAAGGCTCACACTGATAGACTGATGATCAGCTATGCCAACATGGCGCATGCCGCTTATAAAGACTCGTTAGATACTGCCAAAGCGCTACAAACGGCGGTAGAAACGTACGTAGAAACGCCTACTCAAGCCAATCTTGATGCGGCAAAAGCTGCTTATAAAGCGGCACGTCAGCCTTATTCACAAACTGAGATTTTCCGTTTTGATGAAGGTTTTGTCACAGCCAATGACAAACGTGAAATTGGCAGCATCGATAGCTGGGAGGGGCAGGTAAATGCTTGGCCACTTGATGAGGCCCTGATTGATTATGTCAGTGACAGCTATGAAGGCGAGTACAGCAGTCAAGACAATATCATCAACAGTGATAGCATTACGGTTGGGAGCGTCAAGCAAGATACCAGCACCATTACCCCTGAGCTGTTAGCAGAAATGAATGAGATTGGTGGTAGTGAAGCCAATGTGACTACTGGCTATCACGCCATTGAGTTCATGCTATGGGGTCAAGACACGAATGGGGTCGGCGAAGGTGCAGGCAATCGTCCGGTAAGCGACTATGTAACTAAAGCTGGTGAATGTACCAGTGGTGATACGGTCAATGAAGATGCGAGCATATGTGAGCGCCGTGGTGAGTTTTTAAAAGCCGCCGCTCAGTTACTGGTGGATGACTTAACAGCGATGGAAGCTGAGTGGCAGCCTGAAAGTGAAAATACCTTACGCAGCGACCTTATGGCACGTAAATATGACAATGGTTTGCGTCAGATTATGTACCAGATGGGCAGCTTAGCACTTGGTGAGCTTGCGTCTGAGCGTATGCAGGTCGCATTTGTCACAGGCTCTACTGAAGATGAGCACGAGTGTTTTAGTGACTTGACGCATCTTAGCTATGCTAATAATGCTCGCGGGATTCAAAATGTCTTTAACGGTAGCTATAAGACAGTCGCTGGTAAAACAGTCGGGGGTTATGGCGTGAAAGACTACCTTATAGACACGGGTAACCAAGAAGCCGCTGATAAGTTGGCTACTGATTTCGCTAACGTAGAAGCTGCCTTTAACGTGCTTGTTGAAAAAGCGGAAAAAGAAGGCATCAAGGTTGATCAAATGATTGCTACCGCAGGTCAAGTTAGCGACCAAGGGATTTCAGCTGAAGAACAAAATGTCCGCCGCAGTTGGATTGAAAATAGCATTACCAGCTTACAAGAGCTGACGGCTGGTATCGAAAATGCGGCAAAAGCGGTGGGTATTGATAACTTAGATGCTGACGCAGGGTCGCAATTTTAAGTTAAGAGATATGTGCTTAAAACAGCCAACTGAATCTACTTATAATGCCTAAGCAGTCGTTATAAGTCAGTGAGGATGATTTGGCTAGAAAAATAATTTAGGTATAATACACACGTTGTCGACCGCTGTTGGCAACGTGTTTTTTATACCGTATTAAAATAGCCTGATAGGTCAGTGCGCAGCTGTGCCCTGTCGACTAGATGTTCGGCACTTTATAGCACGCGATTTTAATGGTTCTATACTAGAACTAAGGTACTCTCTATGAACACCAAAGATGTCTTAAAAGCCAAACAACCTGCCTTGTTCTACTCTTCTTTTATCAACAAAAGCGTGCCAGCAAAGCTGACACTTGGGGTGATTTTCACTCTGTTTCTCAGTGCCTGTCAGCCGACTGACGGAGTGTCTGACGATGCTGCTATTAATAAAGAGGGGGCAGTCGATCACCAAGCTTTAGCGCCTGAACGACGCCAAACCATCGAGGCGCTGGCTGGCGTACCACTACAGCAGTTGGTAAGCTTTGATCCGCAAGAGATTAAGCAAGGCGGCGATACAGGTATCAGTATCAGTAGTGCCGAGAGTTACTCCAAACCTTCATCAAATTTGACGGCTTCGCGTAAAGGGTCTTTTTTTATTGGGAATGCCTTCTTTCGGCAACCATGGGTGATCGCCCCTGCTAGCACGGATAGCCGAGATGGTCTGGGGGCTTTATTTAATGTCGCTGCTTGCCAGTCTTGTCACGTCAAAGACGGTCGGGGACATGCGCCTATGAGTATGGATGACGATGCTGACAGTTTGCTTATTCGTCTGGCGATGCCAGCAACCACGGATGAGCAGCGCCAGCAATTGCAGAACTCACTGATCGAAAAAGTCGCTCATCCTATGTATGGTGGACAGCTACAAGATCGTGGTATTCAAGGCGTACCTGCCGAAGCGAGAATTGCGGTACAGTGGACAGATAAAACGGTTACTTTTACCGACGGTCATGTCGAAACGTTGCGCGCACCTACTTTTAATTTGACCAAGCCAGGTTATGGCCCATTTGACGATGAATTGATGGTATCACCGCGTGTTGCCTTACCAATGATTGGTCTTGGGCTGCTCGAACAAATACCTGACGAAGACATTAAAAAACAAGCCATCGATAACAATAATAACAGCGATATCAGTGGAAAATTTAACTGGGTGATGGATCCGCAAACTGGCAAGCATGCGCTAGGACGCTTTGGCTGGAAAGCTGGGCAAACCAAATTGCTTACCCAAAACCAAAGCGCCTTTAATGAAGATATGGGTCTGACGTCAAATATCCGCCCGCACGAGTCATGTATGCCGACACAAACGGCTTGTGTGAAGGCGACGACTGGCGCGGATGAGCAAGGGGATGGTAGGCCGCCTGTTGAAGTCAATAATGAGGTGGCAAAATTTGTCGAATTTTATACACGCAATTTAGCCGTACCGCATCGCCGCAATGCTGATGACAAACTGGTGCTGGCTGGCAAAAAACGCTTTTATGATATGGGCTGTCAAAGTTGTCACACGCCAAGGTATCAACTGCCAAAAACCGATGACGACCATCTTGAGCAGCATGGACAAGTGATTTATCCTTATACGGACTTACTACTTCATGACATGGGGGATGATCTTGCTGATCGTACGATTGCTGGCAAACTGCCACCTAAAGATGCCCAAGTTGAATTCTTAGCCAACTCATACGAATGGCGTACGCCCGCTTTATGGGGCATTGGTCTTGCCCAAACCGTTGATCCACAAGCGACGTTTTTGCATGATGGCCGCGCTCGTACCCTCATGGAAGCAGTGTTATGGCATGGCGGAGAAGCACAAGAACAACAGAAAAAAGTACTTAACCTTGACAAACAAGGACGGGCTGAACTGAACGCGTTTTTAAAATCATTATAAAAACCATGTAAATAACTACCTATAAAATTACCGAGAAATTTATGAAAATAAACCATGCTTTAGCAATGGCGTTGTCTGCCTTGAGTGCTGGATTGCTGATCAGCTGTGTAAAACCGGCTGATGAGAGTAAAGCGCCAGACGTGGATAGCCAAAAGGTGGCACAAGATAGCGCTACCTCTGCCAGTGCAACAGAAGGTGCGGGAGGCACTATTGCTCAAATAACGGCAGTAGATATTAGCGCCGAAACTGAACAAACCTACCTGACCCACGTGGCAAATGATATTGTCATCCCAGCATATGCGGACGTGGCTAAGCAAAGTGATGCACTGCATGATTTGGCCCAAAAGCACTGTCAGAAGGCCCCTGTCAGCGGTGAAGAGCTACAAGCGCTGCGCGATCAATGGCTGGTGTTGGCACAAGCATGGGCACGTGCGGAGATGATTAATTTTGGTCCAGCAACCGCCAGTATGAGCAATCTGTACATCAATTATTATCCGGACGAGCGCGGACTGGTGCATAGCGGCGTGGCAGAGCTGATTGCGGCCAACCCAACACTCAGCCCTGAACAGCTCGCTAATGAGAGCGCTATCGTCCAAGGGGTGCCAGGTTTAGAAGAAGCGTTATATGCCAATGACAGTTTAGATGCGAGTCAGTGTGCTTATGTGATAAGCGCAAGCAGTGCCTTGAGCACACGTTTAAAAGACATTGAGAAAAACTGGCAGCAGAATTCTACCGAATTACTGGCGATTGATAAGACGGCTGAAAGTGACCAAGGGCTAAATCAATGGTTTAACTCTTTGCTATCCTTAGTTGAGACCATGAAATCTAATGCCATTGAACAGCCATTGGGCTTAACAGGAAAAGCCAAAGGCCATGTGCCAGCTGCTACTGCTGGACAAAGCCGTGCTATTATCAATGCTAAATTGGCCACTTTAAACACAGCGCTGACCGACCCCGTCTTAACCGCTATTTTGAGCAGTAACAACGAAAACAACGTGGCTGATAGTTTATCGACGGCGCTTGCCGAAACCACGACATTATTGGCACAGATGCCAGAAGACTTAACCACCGCTGATAAAGCCGCGCAGCAAAAGTTGCTGGATCATCTGACTACGATTACGCGCCTCATAAAGCGTCAATTGATTCCGACACTTGGGATTCGTGTGGGTTTTAATAGTACTGATGGCGATTAAACAATGCAGACTATCAGAGCCAAGCCCGCCGTAACAATGACTAAGCATTTCTATAAACCTGATGAGTTAGAAAACAGACCAGTAGATAAAAAGTTTGCTCATGAACTGCTGGCGACGTCAGTGTTGACAATAATTGGCACAGCAGGGCTGGTCGGTATACATCATCGCTCGCGCAAACAACGGCATCCTGACGCAAGTTTGCAAGATTATGTGACTGGCTTTCGTTCACAGTTATCCTTGCTACCGTCCGCCTTGAAGCCGCAGTTAACGCGCTTGCGCTATGCTTGCCAGCAGGCAACGAGAGCGTGGCAATGCGCTTATGATGCTGCCTCGTTAGTGGATAACGATAACGGCAATAGCTCGACCAACTTTAGCGCTGTACATACCACCACCATGCTAGCGCGTCCCGTTTGTTGGGTGAGCGGTGTGGCGTCCATGCCAAAAAATATCGCATCGATAAAAGATAAAAATGCCACCACCGATGCGCATGATTTTGGGGTAGTCGGTATCGATGCAGACAGGCAAATTGTCTGGCAAACCACCATGCCTGAACGTGTCCATGACATCGTCGTTCAGCCAGATTTTCATGAACAAAGTGAGTTTGACCATAAGCCTCAAAGCCGTGATGTGGTGGTGATGGGTCGCCGTCCCAGTGAAAAATTCTGGGTACTCGATACACAAACAGGACAGGTAAAGGCTGCCATCCAAGCTACGACCAATCGACATTTTTATGGTCATGCGTGCTATAGCTTAGATAGCAAATGGCTCTATGTGACTGAGAATGACACGGTACACTTGGACGGCAAAATTGGTGTCTATGATGCTTATCATGGTTACAGAAAAATAGCTGAATTCGACTCGCACGGCATCGGCCCACATGAGCTGATCATGCATCCTGATGGTGACACTTTGGTGATCGCCAATGGGGGTATTAAAACCGAACAGGCTTCTCGCGAAGAACTCAATTTAGACACCATGCGCCCGTCGCTGGTTTATTTAAACCGTCATAACGGTACATTGCTTGAACAAATCACACCTGAGCACAATCAGATGAGCGTGCGTCATCTCGCCATGCATGATAATGGCACTGTGATGATTGGTATTCAGTTTCAGGGAGAAAGGCACATTAATGTGCCACTTGTCCTGACGCACAAACGCGGAGATCCTAATTTTAGTCCCTTAGTCATGCCGAACAATCAATGGCAGCGCTTTCATCAATATATCGCCAGTGTGGCGGTGGATAGTGAGCGTAATCATTTGTGTGTGACCACACCGATTGGTGGCTGTGCGGCAATCTTTGATTTAACGACGCGTACTTTGATTGATGTTGTCAGTTTGCCAGACTGCGCTGGGGCAGCAATAATAGCTGGCAAGACAGGCAGTAATCGGGAAAAATTAGGATTTATCGTGAGTGATGGGCAAGGTCAATTAACCACGTTATGCGTGACTCATTTATCAACGACCGCATTAGAGACTAGTGACAATATTGAGCGTGTGCTGACAGATAGCCAACTCCAGAGGATGTCTTTTGACAACCATTTGCAGGCGCTTTGAGAATGAGTTTACTGCCAGAACAGAGTACCCCTTTATTAGAGAGTGCTATTCAGCGTTTGGCAAGGGCAGGGATTGAGCTATGCGTGACCAAAAAGCGCGTTAAAAACATCAATTTTCGACTAAAGCCACATTTATTGATGGTATCTGTACCAAAATTTATTAGTACGGTACAGATGGGGCAGGCTATTGCTAAGCGGGTGCCGTGGGCCATTGCTAACCACGCGCAAGTGTTGGAACAACATCAGCGCAAACAAAGCGCCGCACCCGAATTGTCAACTGCTGAGAGTCCGCTTCTGTTGTGGGGTATGGCGCAACCATTTACTTTAAACCACGATGAAAAATTGGCGTATTATCGGCGGCAACTTTCCACAGTAATGCCTACGTTATTTGAAAAGTGGCAGCCAATCGTTGGCGCTCAAGCCAATGAGATACGGTTAAAAAAAATGCATACACGTTGGGGCAGTTGCAACACGCGTGCGCGCCGAATCTGGCTCTCGGTTTATCTCCCTGCTTATCCCATTGAGTGCACCGAATATGTGATCGTCCATGAGCTATGCCACTTGCATCATGCCAATCACAGTCCTGCATTTTGGCAAACGGTGGCGACAGCGATGCCTGACTATCAGCGCTGGCATAACCTATTGGCTGGTAAAACGGGTCAGTTAGACTAGGCCTCTCACGTAAACCATGTAGACTGTTTTAGTAAGCCTGTTATGATAAGACATAATAGTAGTGGCAGTTTCATTTAAATAATACAGTTAGGCATACAAGGATGTCATATGGAACAGGTCAGTCAAGCCGAGTTTTGGCAGCAGCGTTATGAGCAAGACAGCACTGGTTGGGATATGGGTAAAATATCACCGCCACTCAAAGCCTATATTGATCAGCTACCTGAGAGTGCCAAAAATCAGGCCATTTTAGTACCAGGTGCAGGCAATGCTTACGAAGTTGGCTACTTACACGAGCAAGGTTTTACCAATGTGACATTGGTTGATTTCGCGCCTGCCCCAATTGAGGCGTTTGCAGCGCGTTATCCGCATTTTCCCTCTACGCATTTAATCTGTGCGGACTTTTTTAGTTTGTCAGATGCGCAATATCAATTTGACTGGATACTGGAGCAGACGTTTTTTTGTGCGATCAATCCAGCAAGACGTGATGAGTATGTGCAGCAGATGGCGGCGCTGCTTAAGTCTAACGGTAAACTGGTGGGATTACTATTCAACAAAGATTTTGGACAAGCAGAGCCACCATTCGGTGGCACGCAAGCGGAGTATCAGCAGCGTTTTGCCCCCTATTTTGATATTGAGATGATGGAGCCGAGCGATAACTCGCATCCAGCACGGCAGGGCAGTGAGCTGTTTATTAAGATGCGCGTAAAAGACTGATCTCACGCTCCATATTTTTTCGAGCTTGTTGCTCTAATCGCTCATAGTAGTGTGGGGTGAGATAGAGTTTGGGATGCGCTAATAATTTCTGTAACACCGTCACTCGACCGATTCGGTAATCGATGACGGAAATATGCGCGTACTCTTGGCGTACCGCGCGCGCATAACGTTCATACTCAGGCCAAGGCGTTCCTAAAACACTTAAGTCCATATCTAACAAATAGGACGCATCACTGCGTTTATCATCGTCTGTCAATTCGCTAAGTTGATGAGTGGCAGTCATTAAAATAAGCGCATAGATATATCGACATTGCTCATCATTCAGATATTCCTTTAACTTATCTACTGCGTGCTCAGCGCTTTTAAGCTCGTTGTCTGAGCGTATCGGATTATATATTACATCGTGGTAATACAGCGCCAAAGCGATGAGATGTGGCTTGTGGAGATGCGAGACAATCTGTTCGAACTGTTCAAACAGCTGCCGCACGTGACGTAAAGTGTGATAAGCGCGCTGGGTTTCGTTGTAATGAACAGCGATATCTCGCCACAGTGTTTTTGTCTCTGTTGGTAGGACATCACGGTTGATCGCAGATAAATGCTGAGCAAAACGATTGCCCAGTTCAGTATTTATTTGCGAAAACTCGTGCATATTTATCCTGTTTTTTATAGTGACGACGACTCATTAGGATTGTTAACTTTTATTGGCATCCTCTTCAAAAGCTTGTTTAAACACTTTACCGAGCAAATTGACATCATCGACACGGGCATAATTTAGACGGGTGACAAAAGCGATATGACGATGTGGTCCTTCCTCTGCTAGTGGCACTGCAACTGCGTTGCGGTTTTGCAGATGCAACTGATCCAGCGCCATCTCAGGTACCAACGTCGTACCCATATTGGCGAGTGCCATCTGAATTAAGGTATTAAGACTGGCATCAGAAAAACTGGATTTCATCTGCGCGCGGTCAAAGTGACAGACAGAGAGCGTTTGGTCAGTTAAGCAATGACCTTCACCCAATAACATAAGATTGGCAGTGGCCAGCTCATCAGCATCAATAGTGTCTAGCTTGGCGTGCGCATCATTTTTTGGAAAAACCGCAAAAAAGTCTTCACTCCAAAACTCAAAGCTATGCAGCCCATCTACGGCATAAGGGAGCGCAATGATCGCGGTATCAATATGACCATAACGTACTTGCTCGAGCAGGCGCTCTGTTTGTTGTTCAACGATGGTCATACGAAATTCTGGATAGTTTTTTCGTAGCGCAGGCAACACTTTTGGGAGCAAGTACGGGGCAATGGTGGGAATAATGCCAACCGTCATCGGGTACGCGAGCGGCGATTGATGGCTGTGCGCTCGTGTGGTTAAATCGTGTACCTCAGAAAAAACCCGCTGCGCCCGGGTCAGAATATCTTCACCGATAGGGGTGATTAAGACCTGTTTGTTATTGCGTTCAAAAATTTGAGTGTCCAGTTGTCTTTCTAACTCTGCGATCCCCAAGCTCAGCGCAGATTGTGAGATATTACAGTCTTCTGCCGCCCGTTTAAAATGACGGTGCTTAGCGACTGCTAAGGCAAATTCAAGTTGACGTAAAGTAATCATAAAACCTCTCTGTTAATGGGCTTTTATCGCAATTGATTCCGCTGTGTCATTCGATAGATGAGTACCCTATCATTTGTTTTGAGAATTTCTAATAAGTAGGTACTTACGTATAGTACACTGATGATGAAAAGCAGAGATAATAGTTTAACAAGTTTAATAAAACAAAACATCACATTAAAAACTTTTAACTGGATTAACGATAGAATTCGCGTATAGTTTGTCAGGTAGCCCAGAGCATTAAAGGCTTAATTGAAACAACCTTATAAATAAATTTCGTTTAACTTAACTATAAAGGAGCCAATCATGGCGTCTATTATCAATCAAGAAATCCCAGAATTTTCAGCAGAAGCCTATGTAAACGGTGAGTTTAAAACCATCACCTCAGAAGACGTTAAAGGCGGTTGGGCTATTTTCCTATTCTACCCAGCTGACTTTACCTTTGTTTGCCCAACTGAACTTGAAGACATGGCAAGCCACTATGAAGAGCTAAAAGGCTTAGGCGTAGAAGTTTACTCAGTATCAACAGATACCCACTTCACGCATAAAGCATGGCATGACTCTTCAGACGCAATCGGTAAAGTAAACTACCCAATGATCGGCGATCCTACTGGTAAAATCACTCGTGGCTTCAACGTCATGATTGAAGAAGCTGGTTTGGCTGAGCGCGGTACATTCTTAGTGGATCCTGATGGCTTAATTCAAGTCGCTGAAATCCATGCTGGTGGTATCGGCCGTAGTGCAAAAGATATGCTACGTAAAGTAAAAGCGGCACAATATGTTCGTGAAAATGATGGCGAAGTATGTCCAGCAGCTTGGGAACAAGGCGGCGATACGCTAAAACCAAGTCTTGATCTTGTTGGTAAAATCTAAGAACAAGGTTAGTCTAAAATTAGTTAGTCCAAAATTAAAAGTATCTTAGTATTTATCCCATAAAGATAACTATTAAAATATGACAAAGGCTCTATCGGCAATGGTCGATAGAGCCTTTTTTAGCACTGCCAAATTTTAGCACTGCCAAAAACGGGTTTGCCTCAGTAAGCCAATGCTTTATAAAACTCCTTTTATTTTTAACACAATTTACTATGCGTTAAGTTGGGATAGGTTGCTTACATCACCGTCACATACTGTCACGTAAGGCTGTTTGTCTTGTACGTCTGACTCGTTATGCTAGTCATAAATAAATGAGTAAGAAATATCCTTGAGCCTAAGTCTAATAATGGCTCGAAACCTAATGTGCAAAAACAGTGCATATAAATCGGGCGGAAAAAGAGCCGCATAAGCGCAAATATAAACAAAGCAAAGTAAGAAAAAAATTTGCCCATTACGACTTTATAAACTTATGAATAGTAAAAAAACATTAAAAAAGGAGTGATTATGAGTAACAACCAAACATCTGATAAAGAGTTCCCTAAACAGCAACAGTCATTACCTGGTTCACAGCAGGAGCAGACGCCAACCCCTGAGGTCTTACCGCGCGACTATCCAAACGGTAAACTTGCCGGAAAGGTGGCGGTGGTCACGGGCGCGGATAGTGGGATCGGCCAAGCAGTTGCGATACTGTTTGCCAAAGAAGGCGCAAATGTGGTGGTCAGCTATCTATGCGAAGAAGACGATGCCAACATTACCAAGCAGCATATCGAGTCCTACGACCAGCGCTGCCTTTTGGTCGCCTCTGATTTATCGCAAGAATCTAACTGTCAGGCGCTCATCGATGCCGCTATTTCTGAATTTGGCAAAATTGATATTTTAGTCAACAATGCAGGTATGCAGGTTGAGCAAGAGTCGCTCACTGACATCAGTAGTGAGCAGTTTGATAAAACCCTTCATACCAATTTTTATCCGCATTTTTGGTTGAGTAAGTTTGCGTTGCCGCACATGAAGGCTGGCAGTAGCATCATCAATACCACCTCCATTACTGCCTATCGTGGTAGTGACCGTTTAATTGATTATGCTTCCACCAAGGGCGCGATTTTATCTTTTACGCGGGCGTTGGCCAATAACTTAATGAGTGAGAAAAAAGGCATCCGCGTCAACGGAGTGGCACCAGGCCCTATTTGGACACCGCTTATCGTAGCGTCATTTAGTCCTGAAGAAGTAGAAAGTTTTGGACAAACCACGCCTATGGGACGTGCCGGTCAGCCCAATGAAGTAGCTCCTGCTTACTTATATTTAGCAAGTGACGAGGCAAGCTATGTTACTGGACAAGTCATGCACGTGAATGGCGGTGAGATTATTGGTGGGTAAGCATTGGTTAATGACAGGGTTAGAAAACCACCAATAAATCGTCCTAAATAATCAATAAAATAGCCGCCTATGTGTCAGTTAATTGTTTAACCATGCACATAAGCGGCTACTTACTCGCATAAAGCCATAACTACAAAACGTATGCAGGCTAGCTCAAGGATTGTAGTTTGTTTTTTTCAATGGCTTTATAAATTTCATCTTTCAGGTACAGCTTTCGTCGCTTCATGTGTTCTATTTCTTCGTCACGACTGGCATGTTGTACCACATCTTTTTCAAGTTGATTGATTTTCTCATCAAGCTGAGTATGCTCGTCGAAAATATTCGCAAAGTGGCTGTCTTTCTGCTTAAGTTCAGCAATGACTTCTCTATTGTCTTGCCTAGTATCAGTCTTTCTCATCGGGTCATCCTTGTTATAAAACGCAATATTGCAGTAAGCAAACGCGTATTTCGTTAAGATTTTATGATTGTGAGACTTGATTCTTACGGGGCTTTATCGCATTTAAACTAACCACGATAAGGCCCATACAAGCAGAAAGGGCTTTTAATAAGCACACGTAAAAGCTGATCTGCCGTAAGCTCAATAGGAATAATTCCTATCGACCTCTTTTGATTGTAGCGAAAAAAGTACCTTGTTGCTATGGGTATACTCTGCCTATGGTTTTATATTTAATTATTTATAACGTTTAATGATTGGTTTTATAAAACGTAAAGTTTGAGTTTCTCAGCTTGTCTAAACACTTGGAACCTATGATAATAGAGATATCAAAAGGCATAAGCCTATAGAGTATTAGACAAATTATTAGTAATACAAAATTCATATTTAAACGGGTGACACGCAGTTGCCGTTACATATACAGTAATAACGAGGAACAAACATGATAGATCAAAACTTATTAGATGCAGTCAAAAGCTATAGCGAAAATATGACCCGTCCGATTACCTTTGTGTTGGGTAGCGGCGAACATAGTAAGCGCGCTGAGTTGATTGATTTTTTGACTAAAATTGCAGGCACTACTGATAAGATTAATTTTGACGTAGAAGCAACTGATGAGAGCTTACCGAGTGCGATCAGTTTTAAAGTGGTCAGTCACCTTGATGGCGCATTGAGTGACACCGGTATTGTTTTTAGTGGTATCCCAGGTGGGCATGAATTTACGTCATTGATTTTGGCAATTTTGCAAGCGGGTGGCCACACCTTAAAGTTGGATGAAGGTATTCAGAAGCTTATCAAGCGTTTTAATAAGCCGCTCCAGTTCCAGACTTATGTGTCACTGTCTTGCCATAGCTGCCCTGAAGTGGTACAGGCGCTGAACCAATTTGCGCTCCTCAATGATGACATCAGCAACGAGATGATCGATGGCGCGTTGTTCCAAGAGCAGGTTGATGCCAACAATATCCAAGGCGTACCAGCTGTGTTTTTAAATGGTAAACCTTTTGCTAATGGCAAAATTGACACGGCTAAGTTAATTGAAAAGTTACAAGAGCAATATCCTGACCTGTTAGCTGATGCTAACGAAGAGGATACTGAACAGCTAGAGCAGCAAGACGTGACTATCATTGGCGCAGGCCCTGCAGGGGTTGCTGCCGCTATTTATACGGCGCGTAAAGGCTTAAAAGTGACCATGGTTGCTGACCGTATCGGTGGACAGGTTAAAGACACACAAGACATTGAGAATCTAATCTCTGTCCCTTTGATCACAGGTAGCGAGTTATCTGCAAATTTTGAAAAACATTTGCAAGAGTACAACATCACTCTCAAAGAGCACGTTAGGGTCAAAGAGATTGATGAAACCGAGGATGAAAACTATAGTATCCACCTAAATACGGGTGAGACATTTAAGACTCGCAGTATTATTCTAGCGACAGGTGCTCAATGGCGTAAGCTGGGTGTACCAGGCGAAGAAGAAAACATTGGTCAAGGCGTGGCGTTTTGTGCTCACTGTGATGGCCCGTTCTTTAAAGGTAAAGAAGTGGCGGTCGTTGGTGGCGGTAACTCGGGTATCGAAGCTGCGTTAGATCTGGCGGGTATCGTCAAGCATGTCACCGTGTTCGAGTTTGCCGATGAGCTAAAGGCTGACCAAGTATTGATCAATAAAGCCAAAGAAAAGGCCAATATTGATATTATTGTTAGTGCCGCTACTAAAGAGATCAAAGCGACCGACGGTAAAGTCAGCTCAATCGTCTATGAAGACCGTAACACGAGTGAGACCAAAGAGCTTGATCTGGCAGGGGTATTTGTACAGATCGGTCTAGTGCCTAATACGAATTTCATTAAAGGATTTGTCGATTTAAACCGCTTTGGTGAGATTGAGATTGATGAGCGCTGTCATACAGATCGCAAGGGTATCTTTGCTTGTGGTGATGTGACTACCGTACCATTTAAACAGATTAACATTGCGATGGGCGAGGGTAGTAAAGCGGCATTATCAGCATTTGAATATTTAGTTATGCAGTAGTTTTCCACTGATACTTTACTAAAAATTTGAACCCCTGAAGTCATAATAGGCTTCAGGGGTTTTTATTGAGTAACAAGGAAGCACTAATCAGCTAGTATGCCCGCCACCGACAGAATGGTCCCCGCTTCATCTTCTTTAATAATACGGGTTTCTTCTAAGGCGGCTTTTTGCCAAGCTTGTACATGTGGATGGTTTAGTAGCGTTTGGCAGTATTGTTTGGTGATTGGCTGTAGAGTAAGGTTGGATGCTCTAGCGTAGGTGTTTAAACGCAGAATCACGGGAGCAAAAAAGACATCCGCAGCCGTGAACTCACCGAATAAAAAACTGCCTTCTGCCCGTCCTTTTAAGCAATCTGCAAAAATATTTTCAACACGAGCTATGTCAGCTAAGCAAGCACTGCTCGGTTGTATTTTAGCGGTAGCTCTGATGTTCATTGGCATCTCACTACGAATGCCCATTAGTCCTGAGTGCATTTCAGCAATAATGCTTTGGCAGTAAGCGCTATTGATCCTATTTTGACTGTCAGTTTGCGCTTTGGTGTCAGACTTACTGATACCTGTCCAAATATTGATTTCCGTGAAATATTCATTAATATGCATGGCAATAGCTACTGTGTCCCAAACGGTTACTTTTTCATCACCTTCGCCATATACCAAAACAGGTACCATGCCCGTAGGAGAGTTTGCTGCAAGCGTGGGACGGGCTGAAGGATGAAATAATTCGATGAGCTGCTCATCAAAATCAACATCGAAGGCTTTGAGCAAGAGCCACGCCCGTAATGACCAAGAGGAGTAGTTTTTGTTACCGATGATAAGTAGCGGTTTTTGCATAATCAAATCCTATCAAGGTGTGTAGGTAAAATTTTATTATGTACTTAACGTTGCAGGTTGACCAGCTTGTAATGTTACCACTGCTTAAAAAAGAATGCNNGCATTCTTTTTTAAGCAGTGGTAAGTTTGTGTGGCTCACTATCAGTCGTCTAACAAATCCATTTGCTTGGCGGCTTCATAGATACCGTTTGAGCGGTTACCCGTACGGCAAAATATCAGCATAGGTTGTTCCGCTTGATTAAAGAAATCTGCAAACGCTTCGACGTGGTTTTGATTCAGCTCATTACCAGCAAAAGATATCTCTTTATAAGCAAGGCCGGCGTCTTTAGCAGCTGCTTCAATTTCTGCGCTGGTGGGTTGGTTTGGTTCTTCACCATCTGGACGGTTATTAATGATGGTTTTAAAGCCATTTTCGGCAATCATCGGTATTTGGTCAGGGGTGATTTGTCCAGTAAAGCTCACTTGATGGCTCATAAGAGCTCCTTTTTATTGTCTATGTAAAAAATGATCAGTTTGGGGTGGAAGTACAGAATCTAAGCCTAAGCTGAATGGGCAGTTTTCTAAAGATGAGGTGTGTAAACGTCATGACCGTTTTTATAGTCGTCTCTACAGCAGCCCTTGCATCAATGCACTTTGGTAAAGCAGTTTAGCACGGGCACCTGTCCCGCAAAACATGAGTATGGGTTTAGGCATAGCACGATAAAAGTCAGCAAATTGCTCGACAGTCGCTCGGCTCAACCGCTCCTCGTCAAAAGGCAGATGATGATAGGACAAGTTGGCTTTTGCCGTCGCGCGGGCAAAATCGACGCTGTTAGGCTGCGTCTCTGTTTCAGCGTCAGGACGAATATTGAGCACAGAACGATAACCAAGCTCAGCAATTTTTACGCATTGGCTCGGATAAATTTGCTTATAAATGGTTAAATTATCGGTCATAAGTCAGTTCGGCCATATATGTTAAAAGGCAGTAGATTTGAGCGCGTTAGGGTTAAGTGCCATGTTTGGCAGTGATGATCTCTAAAGACTAGAATAATTTAGCATAACACAGCTTTTAGTGTATCTACATTTTGTCACAGCCGAGATGACGATTATTGATTCAATAACGTGCGGTGTATAGTGCTATTAGACATCTTTTAATGCGTTTACCGCATCCATGGTGCTGAGATAAACGTGTCCTGACAGATGGGTGATAATTGGTGTATGCTCAATGATATCCATCACAGGTCCTTTAATAAAGCTAAAATTTAGGTGCTTGTTCTGGCCCAAAAGCTCTTGGTTGAGGCTAATAAGCATCTCTTGTCCCGTCAAATCAATGTGATTGACCGCTGACATAATAAGAATAATCTCACGAGCTTCTGGATACTGCTGGGTGGCTTGGACGACACGGCGATGGACGGATTCGCTATTACCAAAAAATATGCTTTCATCAATACGCAGCATCAACAGATTACTAAACGTCACCACGTCATGACGATTGATATTACGAAAGTGCCCCGTACCTGCCAATTGACCCACAATAGCAACGTGCGGCTTGCTTGATTGCCAAATCAAGCTAGCAAACGACACCATCAGACCAATGACCAAACCCGTATTTAATCCAAATATCAGCACACCCACAAAAGCTGCCATAAAGCTGGCCGCGTCTAAGCGGTCTCGCTGCCACGCGGATTTGAAGGTCGTCATATCAATGAGACCGATGATAGACGCCATGATGGTTGCGCCTAGTAAGGCATAGGGGAGAGGGGCGAGTAAGTTACCAAAAGCAATTAACGCGGCAATCATGACCAGCACTGTTGTCAAACTAGCGACCGGCGTTTTGGCACCTGAATCGACATTGATCGCGGTGCGCGAAAAGCCACCAGCGACCGTAAAGCTTTGAAAAAAACCACCTGCCATATTGGCAAGCCCCAAGCCCGTCAGCTCACGGTTGGCATCAAAGGATTCCCCGCGCAGGCGTGCATAATTGCTCGCGACTGAGCTGCTGGAAACAAAAATAATCAGCGCCATTAGCCCAGCGCTAGGTAACAAATCTAGCACTTCATCAAAGTTTGGCACATAGGGGATAGTAAAAGTTGGTAGCCCTTGCGGAATGCGACCAATCGTAGCCACGCCACTCGTTGTCCAATGCAAACTGACACTCAGGACGATGGCAATACCGAGTAGAATAAGCGGAAATAAGCGCTCTGCCCATTTGGCATAGGCGGATGACAACCAAGACTGCCATACCCATTTACTGCCGTAGCGATTGGCAACCAACAGGACAAAGGCTATCACCCCAATAAGCAGCGTCAGCGGCTGCAGCTGGTGAGCATACCTTTGCATACTGGACAGATAACCAATCAAACCGTTTCCTGCAATGGGAATACCCGTCAAATACTTAAGCTGACTGATAAAGATCAGTACGGCCGCCCCACTGATAAAGCCTGCCGATACGCCGCGACTGATAAACTGCATAATCCAGCCAAGCTTGAGCCGACCCGCCAACCATAGTAGGACGCCGACCATCAACGACAACAAACTTGCCATCAATACGTACTGCTGCGCGCCCTGCGATGCATAAGGGTGCAGACTACTGGCCGTCATAATTGCCGTGATAGCGACAGGTCCCACCGCTTGGACATTGCTTGAGCCTATCCAAGCATAAACCATGACGGGCACGATCGCGGCATACAGTCCGTAGACGGGTGGCAACCCTGCCAGCACCGCATAACCTAAGCTTTGTGGAATGACCAGCACACCGACGACCAGCCCAGCAATGACGTCAGTCGGCAAGGCAGACAGTTGATACTGACGTAACCAAGTAGGAAACAGTCGCGCGGCGATAGAAAGCATAGCAATACGTCATCACAATAAAGAAAATTAATTAAACATCAGAATTAAGCCAGTAAGCTAACGGTCGGTTTTTGCACAAAATCGTTGATAGAGCAGCTCCAATACCGCTAACGCGTCGTCACTTGCGATGCTATAGTAAATTTGCTTGCCTTCTCGGCGGGTTGAGACCAACTCATCCTTACGTAGAATACCCAACTGCTGCGATAAGCTTGGCTGTCCAACACCGACGAGATCTTCAAGCTCGCTGACGCAGTACTCACCTTGAGTCAGCTGACACAACAGCAATAAGCGATCAGGGTGGGACAGCGACTTTAATAATTGGCTGGCTTGCATCGAGGCCTGTTGCATTTGTTCAGCCAAGTCTTTGGGTGCGACCTCTGCGACGCGTGACGACATAGTATCATTATTAGGGTTGGTCGTAGATGTGCTCAATGCTGAAGTAGTCAGAGCGAGCTCCTTATATGAGACATAATTAAAAAGAGTAGAGATTATAAAAATACAGTTAATTATCAATGATCTCGCCAGCGATATCAAGTTATAGTTATTTACATTATATAAATTGATAAAATGTATAGTAGTTGCTATATTGATGGGCATCACTAATAAGCAGGTATAGGCAAGTATGATAAATGAGCACATATTATACTGAAGAATCTGTTGAAAAATAAAACATTCTGATAAAAGCAACGAGGTAGCCATGCAAGTTCATTCATTCTTACATAGCGACACAGAAACCTATACGCACGTACTGGCGGACGTTCAGCAGAAAGTATGTGCCATCATTGATCCAGTGCTGGACTTTGATGCCAAATCGGGCAGCACTGGCACCAGCAGCGTTGATGAAGTCATTGAGTTTGTAAATGAGCACGGTTGGAAGCTGCTCTATATTATCGAGACTCACGCGCATGCAGACCATTTGTCAGCTGCGATCCATGTAAAAGAAAATCTTGGTGGAAAGTTAGTCATAGGCCAACATATCACCGAAGTACAAAAAATCTTTAAGCAAATTTTTAACTTTGATATCAGCTTTCGTACCGATGCCAGTCAGTTTGATATTTTGACAGATGACGGTGAGACATTAGCGCTTGGTAGTATTACTATTACTGCGATGTACGTGCCGGGTCATACGCGCGCTGATATGGCTTATGTGGCTGCTGATAAAGAAAAAACAGTAGTGTTCGTGGGCGACACTTTGTTTGCTCCTGATGTGGGGACGGCGCGCTGCGACTTTCCAGGAGGGGACGCCAAAACGCTGTACCAGTCCATCCAAAAGCTGTTGGCACTCCCAGAAGACACCGTGATGTACCTGTGTCATGACTATCCCAGTAAGGGCCGCAAACACTGCCCAACGACTACTGTTGCTGCGCAAAAACTGGGTAATATCCACGTTAAAGACGGGATTAATGAAGCTGAGTTTGTGCAGATGCGCGAGCGCCGCGATGCGACTTTGGAGATGCCACGCCTGATCATTCCAGCAGTGCAAGTTAATATTGATGCCGGTCACTTTCCAAAGCCAGAAGACAATGGTATCCGTTATTTAAAAATACCGATCAATATGCTCGGTGAATAAACCCGACAGTGTAATGAGAGACAGTTGTTACCTAATAATTGAACTATAAAGGACACAACCATGAAGATGAATGTCGGAAGTACTGAACGGTTACTACGTATTATTGCTGGTGTCGTCATTATCGGCTTGGGTTTGTATTTCCAAAGCTGGTGGGGTGTAATTGGCTTAGTTCCTTTACTCACAGGACTGTTCCGCTTTTGTCCGCTGTACAGTATGCTTGGGATGAATACTTGCAAGCGCTAAGTGTGACAATAAAGGGGGAAGGCAGTGAATCCGTACGAGCGTTATGTGTTGCCAAAGCTGATAGATGTCGTCTGTAGTACGGGCAATGTGATGAAAGCGCGGTCTAAAATTGTCCCTCAGGCGCTCGGCGAGGTATTAGAGGTTGGGATTGGCAGTGGTCTGAATTTGCAATTTTATGATTCCAAAAAAGTCACTTCTATTATCGGTATCGACCCAGCTTCTCAGATGCAGACGCTGGCACGTAAACGAACAGCTGACATTAACATTCCAATTGAAGTGATAGCGGTGGATGTCCAAGGCATTCATGCTGATACCGATCGATTTGATACTATTGTGATGACCTTCACCTTATGTAGTATCGATGATCCAGTAGCCGCAATTAGAGAAATGGCACGCGTACTAAAACCTGACGGTCGCTTACTATTTTGCGAGCATGGCTTAGCGCCAGACCTTTCTATTAAGCGCTGGCAGTATCGTTTAACACCTTTTTGGAAACCGATGGCAGGCGGTTGTCATCTAGATCGTGATATTCCAGCGATGATTAGAGCAGGTGGTTTTGTCATCGACGAGTTGAGTGAGGAGTACTTGCCCGGTCCACGACCGATGAGCTACGTATATAGTGGCGTGGCACACCAAGTGCCATAGATAATGAGTATGAACAATCATGTTAAAATTTCTTGGGCAACAAACCTGTGTAGACAGCTTTCATTTGCAAATACCAATAGTGAATTTTTAAAAAAGCCAAACGATTAGAACAATTAAAATAGGAATCAAATTATGAGCGAGCAAAGTTTTCATCTAGTATGCCCACATTGCCAAGCGACCAACCGCGTTCCCGCAGCAAAAATAAATGCGGCACCAAATTGTGGTAAATGTAGCCAGCCGTTATTAACTGGCAGTCCTCACGAGTTAAACGCACAAACGCTCAATAAAGTCATTCAAAAAAATGACGTGCTGACTGTCGTTGATTTTTGGGCGAGTTGGTGTCAACCATGTCTTATGATGGCACCAGAGTTCAAAGCGGCTGCCAGTCAGTTGCCGCAAGTGGTTTTTGCGAAGATACAAACAGATAAGTATGAGCAGGCGGCAGCCCCTTATAATATTCGTAGTTTGCCAACCATGGTGGCGTTTAGAAACGGTAAAGAAATCGCCCGGCAGTCAGGCGCCCTACCTAGTGACCAAATTGTTCAGTGGGTACAAAGCCTGCAATCATAACCGTTAGACTGTAATCATGAATCAAAAAAGCCAACATGCTTAGCGCGTATTGGCTTTTTTTCGTTAATACTACTTTGAAACTGTCGATATGGCTTATTGATTTATTGCGTACTACTCACCATAAATTTTGACACCGTTTGCAAAGCTACAGCGCTGAATACGGGCAGATTGGACAATGGCGTCACGCTCGCCATACAGGCGCGATAATTTTGCATCGCGAGCTTTGGTATCGTTGCTCTTACCCACACCAAAACTGATGTTAGGTGAGATCCCCCAGCGTCCTGCAGACACCCCAACCCCGACCCCTGAGGCGGATAAGGTTGATTGCTCATTGCGCGCCGCTGCCACATAGCGATTGACACGGGCGTATTCTTGGCTGAGTGCTTGGCAATCATAGTTTTGATAAGTGCTGGGCGGTACATACTGCGGTGTGACAGTGCCAGTAGAGGCACAGCCTGAGAGACCGAAAATGCCCGCTGTTACCAGTAGTGACGCTGTAGTAAGAGTTTTCATAGTGGCTCCATTAGGCTAAGTTACTGTATGGTAAGTATTTAAGATAGCAAAAATCACGGGTTTAAGATATTGATTATTCAAGATTTTTAATCCTAACATGTTGACGATTTTTGCCGTTCTAATACGACATATTTATCAAAATAAATTTGCAGGTTTGGTGATCGCGAGTATGACGATACCAACATACGCCACAGCGGCAATGAGAATACCTGTTTTTCTTTGTCCAAGCGTCGCCTGATTATTAAAGGCTTTTATACTCGCACTAATGGCTGCCACTAATAAGATGATTTTGGCAAATACCCACTGTACAGGGGCGCTTGCGCTCATCAGCTGCATGAGCATGACGGCCCCTGATACGATAATTAGCGCATAAATTATGTGAGTGGCTATTTTGACCGCACGTGGCGCTTGTCTATTTGTACTTAACACCAAGTAGCTTTGGTACAAAAACAGCACAATGATTAGTACCGCCATTAGCATATGTAAATGTTTCATTAAATATTGCGTCCTCTAAAAATGCAGTTTTCAAGCGTGTTTATAGCATCTCATCATTGTATAAAAAAGGTTGGGACAAATGACTCTTCTAAACTTTGTTTTGTCCAGCACATAACGGGCTATCAGGGCTTTGACCTTGCCATTCTGTTGGGGTGTAGGCATGGATAGCCAAAGCATGTACTTGCCCACCTTGGGAAGTTAGGAGCGAGTTGACCTGTGCATAGACTAACTGGTGACGAGCGACCAATCTTTTGCCTTCAAAGGCGTCACTGACAATAGTCAATTTAAAGTGACTTTCTTTGCCTTCAAAATAGCCAGCATGATTCATTGACTCATTGACCAGTTCTAGATGTTGCGGTTGCAAAGCCTGTAGCTCAGCGACAAGCGCATCGGCGGTAGGTGTGTTACTCATAACAATCCTTGAATGTACGTGACTTAATAATACTTAGCAATCTGCGATGACAAATGCTGTTTATTATAGCAGAGGCTGTGAGTGGTATGGCATGCTATTAAACGAGATGTGTTGCTAAGATAAGCGGGTGGTTCAACAGTAAAAAAGCAGAGTACAGCTTAATAGTGTGGACTCTGCTTTTATAAGTTAGGCGTGCTGACTAAAAATACAACGTCTAACCATCCTGATTAACGACGCGCCTTTTGATACAGTGGCATGACTTTGGGCATCAATGCTTGTAGCTGCGCAATACGATTGCTGCTGGTTGGGTGAGTGCTTAGGAATTGTGGCGGCTCGCCTTGGCTGGCGCGCTGCATTTTTTGCCACAAGGTAATCGCGGCTTGTGGGTTGTAGCCTGCGCGTGCCATTAACTCCAAACCAATTTGATCGGCTTCAGCTTCTTGTGTGCGGCTGTGCGGACGGCTCAAACCCAAGTCACCTGCGACGTTCGCTAGCTCAGCCTGTCCTTGTGATAGGCCAAAGATGCTGGCAGCAACACCGATGCCGGTCTGTGTGGCGTACTGTCGTGATAGGCGCTCACGTGAGTGCTCACGGAGGGCGTGCGACATTTCATGACCCATAATCGCTGCAATCTCATCATCCGTGAGATTTAGGCGGTCAATGATACCTGAGTAAAACATGATCTTACCACCTGGCATAACAAAAGCATTCAACTCATTAGATTTAATCGTATGCACTTCCCATGGCCATTTTGCGGCATCTGGGCGATAGACGCCAACTTGACCCACTAAGCGATTAGCGATGTTTTTTAAGCGATTAAGCTGCGCTTGGTTGGTGTCCAGCACGCCGCGTGCTTTTGCTTCTTGCATGGTTTTAGCATAGCTTTGCGCTGATAACTGCAACACTTGCTCGCTTGAGACCAAAAGGAGCTGCTGGCGATCAACGCCAACGGCGCCAGTACTAGTTGTGCTCGAACAACCCGTCAAAGTCAGTGCCGACAATGAGGCGGCCATCACAGTGGTGGTCAGTAATTTTTTCATGCTAAACATCCTCGCTATAAATATTAAAAATAAGTGAGACAAAAAGGTGAGATGAGCAGTAGACGAAAAGGCAGCCTTTTATTGATGTTCTACCTGCTTTTACCAATCTACCGAAACAATAAAATTTTACCTCAACAGCCATTAGCCATAAGTATAATAATGTTAACAAGTCAAAACCAATGCAGGAATAGTAACAACGCAGCATAGGATTGTAAGTCACAGATGAGAAGTGAAATAATAGTGAAATTATTTGTCGGTAATATATATTATTAAATCAATAACTTATGCTGGATACTCGTATAAAATGGCAATTAAAATCACATTACTCCGAATTAATTTTAAAAAAAGTGTTGACACCCTCAAAATATTTGCTAAAATAGCCAGCCTATCGAGACGGAGTAGTTGTTAACAACGCTACGCATTGATATTAAGCGGGAATAGCTCAGTGGTAGAGCATAACCTTGCCAAGGTTGGGGTCGAGAGTTCGAATCTCTTTTCCCGCTCCAAATATGGCTTGAAAAAGCGCAAAAGCCTCACTTTATAGTGAGGCTTTTTTTATGGGTAAAATTTGAGCTAGGCTGATGATTAAGGATAATATAATTAACTTCTCATCGACCATGCCACAGTTTTGTTGCCTATCCAGTTGACCCAGCTAACGGGAAAAAAGCGCAACTGTAGTCTAATCAAATTGGCCATGACCCCTGGCACCACTAAAAACTCTCGGTTCTCTACGCCTTTCAACATAGATCTGACCGCCGCTTCAATCTTTAGTTCACCGGCGAGTTTTTTCATACCGATACCAGCTTGCGCCATCACGCCAACTTCAGATTGGGTAAGCGGGGTATCTATCGGCGGTGGCGCGAAGACGGTGATGTCGATACCGAGTGGCTTCCATTCAAAGCTTATTGACTGCATCATGCCCCAAACAGCAAATTTCGATGCACTGTACGAGCTATAACCGTAGCTGCCAGTGAAGGATGACATGGAAGCGGTGACCATGACTTGATCACCCCGTGATAAAAACGGACGTACGGCAGCCAGTACGTTGCGCGTACCAAACACATTGATATTCATCACACGCTCAAACTGCGCTTGAGTCATCTCATCAAAGGCCCAAGGCCCTGTCACGCCCACAAAGTGCATTAAAATATCTGGTGACAGTCGCTCAGCCGCCGCTGCGATTTGCTTGGCTGTCGTATCGGCATCCGTCACATCCAACGCATAAGTGGCAATCGAGGTGTTATATTTATTCAATCCCTTGAGTATGGCTAAAGCTGCATCAAGCGGTTGCACATCAAACAACACCAAGTTTGCGCCTTGATGGATCAGCTGTTTGGCCGTTTCGAAGCCGATGCCAGAAGCCGCGCCAGTGATATAAATATTTTTATCCGTAAAATATCCCATCAGACAGCATCCTTCTGCATTCGGTCGGTTGGTAAGGAGCGCTTTTGTAACGTTCCAAAGGTTGTCTCGCCCATTAAATGACTGACTTTATGACCAGGAATAAGCCAGTAGGGCGTGGCTTCACTACTTGGGGCACAGTTGGGAAAATCCTGATTGCTAGAGGGCCCAGCAATGGTCTTTTCGACGACCATCGAGATATATTGGTCGTTACTGCCTTCGAGGGTATTACCGTTTAGAATGACCTCCATCCCTGTGTTTTTGGCGTAGCGGCGAATGGCATTAACGTTTGAGTTCATTGGCGCATAAGCATCAGCGCCGACACCATTTTCTGAAGTGACCCGGATGCCATCTGGCACGCGCGCGACTAGAGAGTGATTGCCCTCGGTATGTCCGGGGGTATGCACCAGCGCCAAGCCTTCGCCTAATTGAATACTGCTAGTAAATGTAATCACTTTGTTAGGATCCACGCCCTCGATGCCGTTAGGGCAATACCACTCCGCTTGGACGGGCAGCAGCGCAGTGGTGCTCTGCCATTCTTGCTCATGTATCAATAGCCGAGCGTTAGGGAAATAGGCAGCTCTGTCGGTTGAGCCATCAGTGTTGGTAGTGCCTAGCCATCGGCGGATGTCTTGGGTGTGCAAGTGATCGTAGCTAATATAATCAACATCTTCTGGGGCTAAACCGATCTCAGCTAAAGCGCCAGCCACATCACGGATGATAGGCGCCACCACCTTTTCAAGTGGTGACCAATTTGGCATTTTTTCTGTTAATTGCTTAAAAAAGGGCGTTTCTCGATCGGCCTCGATATCAGAAGGAGAAAACAGCAGGGTCTTTACTTCACCCAAAAAATCATAATATTGAATGATAAAAATACGGTTTAGGATATGTAGGTAGGGGAACTTATAGGTGCTTTGGGTATAGACACCGCTATAGGCATACCACGTGGGATAGGGCACTCTGACCATGTCAGCGCTTTGATAAAACAGCACAGGCGCTTCCTCCATAAAGCGCTCTCTAAATACGACTGCTTGTCTGCGCGCCGCTTTTAGACGCTCTTGAGGCAATGGGCTTGCGCGAACATGATCGAATTCGCGGATGGCTTTCATGCCTAACGATGATAAATCCATATTGCATCTCCTTATGACTGATGGATATCTCTGCAGATTATAGTAGCAACATTGTTTTGGCCTTGGTAGCGTTTTTAGAATACGGTTAAGTTTGCGCAAACAGGCTTATCAGAAATCATCCCAGTAGGGATCATTACCGAAACGCTCGGCAATAAAGTCAATCAGATAACGACAACGCTGCGATAAAAATCGGTTTTTCGGGTAAACAGCATAGGCGTTGAGCGTGGGTAGCTGATACTGCTGAAGAGTGGGCACCAGCTCGCCACGTGCCAATCTTTGGTAAGCGATAAAGGTTGGGATAAAGGTAATACCATGACCCTTGACCGCCAGATCCACTAAGAACTCACCATTGGTGGCTTTGATTTTAGCATCGATTGTATGATGATGCTTTTTGCCTTCAGCATCCACCAGATCTATACTATTGGTTTGACCGAGACTATATTGCAAAAGCTCATGATCTTCTAAATCTTCTAGCGTCTCAGGCGTGCCCATCCTTGCTAGATAGTCAGGACTGGCGCAAATGACACAACGAATCAATGCCAGCTTTTTTGCTTGATAACTAGAATCTCGCAGCTCTCCAATTCGAATCGCCAGCTCATAGCCTTCTTCAATCAAATCGATACGCCGATCGGAAAAATCTAACTCAAAGTTGAGGTTAGGATGCTGGCTGGCATACTCATCAATCACATCATTCAGATGCATAAGGCCAAATGACAAAGGGGCTGTCATCTTTAGCGTGCCCTCAATGCGTGTGGGTGCGCCACTGGTTTGCTCGTTGAGGGCATCAACGGCACTTAAGATACTGTTTACTTGTTGATAATACTGCGCACCTGTCTGGGTCAAGTGCGATTGGCGTGTGGTTCGGCTAATAAGCTGGCTGCCCAAACGTGTCTCTAACTCTTTGAGACGGCGGCTCACGGCTGACTTGGCAATATTTAGCTGCTCAGCTGCTTTGGTAATGCTCCCTGCTTCGACGATACGTACAAACATCGCCATATCTTCTAACTGTCCCATTTTTATCGCCTCATAATTGTTCTAAAATCAAGAACTGACATTTGTTATTATTGCTGTTTATCCGTTTATGGTCAACATTTATACTGGTGCCATTCTTTGGTACAAAACGTATTTACACACATTTATTGGATAATCATGATGGACAAATTACAACAGCTTAGTGCCCCCATTGGTCGTTTGCTTTTATCAATGATTTTTGTTTTTTCAGGTGTCAACAAAATCATAGGATATGCGGCCACTCAAGGCTATATGGAGTCAATGGGTGTGCCAGGTATGCTATTGCCGTTAGTCATCGCGCTTGAGCTGTTTGGCGGTATTGCTATTTTGCTTGGGTTTAGGGCGCGCTTGATTGCTGCGTTGTTTGTTGGATTTAATACTGTCTCAGCGTTCATCTTCCATCAGTTTTGGCTTGATGCGTCACAAATGAACCCCTTTATGAAAAACATCGCAATAGCAGGTGGGTTTTTGATGATTTTTGCTCACGGTCCAGGTGCTTACTCGATTGATAATAGTCATACTCGCAAAAGCTCAGTATAGTAAATATCTTTGGTTATTATTAATAAGGAGTCACTATGAGCGCATCCATAAAGATTGCCCTAATAATCGGTAGCTTGCGAAAAGCGTCAATCAATCGCAAGTTTGCACAATACATCGTGTCGCAAATGCCCGAAAACGTCACAGTTGAAGAGGTGCGTATTGCAGATTTGCCACTTTATAATCAAGACTATGACGATACAACGATAGACAGCTACGAGCGAGTCCGTCAGCAGTTAACAGCGGCTGATGCAGTTTTGATTGTCACGCCAGAGCATAACCGTACTATGCCAGCGGCTCTAAAGAACGTGATAGATATTGCCTCCCGTCCATATAAAGAAAGTGTCTGGAGGCATAAAAAAGTCGCGTTGGTAACCGCATCGCCAAGCAACTATGGCGGCATCAATAGTGGGCTTGATGTACGCAAAAGTATGCAGATGCTCTCAGCACAAATGATGATTAGTCCTGAAGTGTATCTTAGCCAAGCGACTGACAGTTTACATGAAGACGGTCGCGTCACAGAGCGAACCCAGAACTACCTGCAAAAATTCATTGATGAATTGGTTGCTTTTGCAGCAGGTACAGATGCCTAACGCTATCTCTGACCAAACTCATAATTGCACCAGTAGCACTAATACTGGTCAGGATGGTGCTCACGGTAATGACCAGTTGCCACCGCCAAGCTTTTGGCAGCGCAACCGAGCGCCTGTGTTATTGACCATAGTAGGCGGGGCGATTGATACCATCGGTTTTATCGCCTTGTTTGGGTTTTTTACCGCCCATGTCACGGGCAACTTAGTGATGGCAGGGAGTGGGTTGGTCAAAGGTGAGAGTGGCCTATGGATTAAACTGGCTGCTTTGCCACTATTTGTGTTGACAGTGATGGTGACCAAGACTTTCATCGATAAGAGCAAAAAACAGACAGTGATATTGAGTCACTTATTCTTCGCCGAAGCGTTATTCTTAGCGGCCTTTATGGTCGCAGGCTTGTACTATCAGCCCTTTGTGGACGCGAGTGACATCACAGTGGCGATAACGGGCGGGCTGGGTTTGATTGCCCTTGCGATACGTAATACGGCAAGTAAGACACTGATCAAACACATGAGCCCGACCGTGCTGATGACGGGCAACACCACGCAGTTGGGTATCAATTTGACTGACTATGTGAACAATCGCACCACCGAAAATGCCAAAAAACTGGGTCATAGCGCAACGTTGGTTTTTAGCTTTTTGGTCGGAGCACTAGTCGGGGCGCTTTTATATCTCAAGCTGAGCTTTTGGGCGGTTGGGTTATTTGTACTGCCTGTCTTGTATTTGGCGGTTTTAGCACGTGATAAAGCATTTTTACGCGATATTGGTTAAAAAGATGCACCACTAGCCATCGCTAAAATTTTAGGACTTGCTAAGCGGTATTTACGTACTAAGCAGTATTTACTTAGAAAGGGACATTATTGTTCTATAAATAAGAATAGTTATTTGCAAAAAACTGAGTTTATCGATTTATACACAATAATTATAATAGACTCATTGTTCAAGTATGCTAATAAATAAAACCTTACATAAGTTTAAAATATGATAAATAAGGATATACCATGAACGCAATCTATCATGCCGCAGACTCGCGTGGCGATGCCAACCATGGTTGGCTCAAAAGTAAGCACACCTTTAGTTTTGCTAACTACCACAACCCTGAACGTATGGGTTTTGGCGCATTACGTGTCATCAACGATGATTTTGTGATCGGTGGTCAAGGCTTTGGCAAGCATTCACACCGTGATATGGAAATCATCAGTATTCCCTTGTCAGGTAAGCTCAGTCATGGTGATAACATCGGTAATGAAGGGGTGATTGAGACAGGTGAGATCCAAGTCATGTCAGCGGGGACAGGCATTACGCATAGCGAAATGAATGGTGATGCTAATGAGCCTGTGAGGTTTTTACAGATTTGGGTCATCCCTAATGTCATGAACGTGACGCCTCGCTATCAGCAAGTGCGCATGGATGACATCATGCAACCGAATGAGTTTAATCAAGTACTGTCACCAAACGTTGACGATGCTAGCGTGTGGATTCATCAAGATGCTTGGTTTAGCATGGGTGATTTTGACAAAGGGGTGACGCCAACTTATCAGTTAAAAGATCCTAACAACGGTGTTTATATTTTTGTGATTCGCGGTAAAGTCGTCGTAAACGGTCACACTTTGGACACTCGTGATGGCCTAGGCATTTGGGATACGAGCGATTTTACGATGGTGACAGAGGAAGATGCGAAGGTACTGGTCATGGAGGTGCCTATCACTCTTTAAATGCCTTTCATTAAGGCTTTATATGGGTGTTAACAAATTCATTTCTATTGTCCATCAGCCGTGCCCAGCTCCCTGTGTGGGAGTGCTCGCTGAGTAATTTATTAAGCTTAATGTGTGTTAGTGACATCATACGCTAAGCAGTCGCTGATAATAAGAGGTGCATAATGACCATTAAAACCCTAAAGCCAAGGTTGGCAGAGGTTGGTGGTATTCCAATCGCTCGATTGTTACCCAATAAAGGCCATCAACCGATTGGTGCTTGGTGTTTTTTGGACCATGCTGGCCCAGTTGAATTTGCTGAAGATGAGGCAGGCATGCAAGTTGGCCGTCATCCGCACACCAATTTGCAAACCTTTAGTTGGATGTTAGAGGGCGAAGTGCTACACAAAGACAGCTTGGGGAATGAACAAGTCATCACCCAAAACCAAGTCAATGTCATGACAGCAGGTACGGGTCTGACGCAAGGTATCAGTCATACGGAACAAAGCGTCTTTCCAGATACTGGCGGCTCACCAGATGCAGCTTATGGCCTGAGTATGGTACAGCTGTGGATTGCACTACCGACCGATCAGAAAATTGAGCGGAGCTTTCATCATTATCCAGCGCTACCCACTTGGCGCGAGCAAAACGCTGAAATGGTTCTCACGACAGGGAGTTATGTCAGTGTATCAGGCGAGCGTTATGATGCGCCGACCATACAATACTCAAAAATGGTCGGTATCGATGTGAATTTCTTAGAAGATGGAGAGGTTACGCTTCATTTAGAGTCAGGCTTTGAGTATGGTATCTTGGTGACAGAAGGGCAGATCGAGTCTGAGGGCAATATCTGCGAAAAAGATCAATTGTTTCGCTTCCATGATGCGGATATTGCTGGCCGCCATTATATCAAGCTGGTTGCAAAAAAAGGCACACGGATCATGTTCATCGGCGGTGAGCCTTTGAATAACCAAGTGCTGCTGTGGTGGAACTTTGTCGCAGACAATAAACAAGAAATCGAACAGTCCATCAGCGACTGGAACAATGGTCATGAGCGTTTTGGTGAGGTTGACTCAAATCTGGAGCGTCTGCCTGCCCCAAAACTGCCTTCAGGCTTTAAAGGCTAACCTAACCAGCGGTTACTTATTAAATTATCTTTCAGAAAATTATATATAGTTAAGTTTATTTACAAAAATGAACTAGGGTTTTGTTTGAATTATTTCCATAATGGCGCAAATTAACCATCCTGTTTTACACTCATTTGTTAACCATAGGGGTTGGCAAAGAATCTCAACTAGATTTGAATAACTTATACAATAATGTGGAGAAGCACTATGTCAGATTTACAAACACTACAGCAGTTAGCAGAGAAACGTCGTTCTATCTATGCGCTAAGCGATCAGTTGCCAGTCGCTAATGACGAAATTGTTCAGCTGGTTGAGCATGCTATCTTGCATACGCCTTCATCGTTTAACTCACAGTCAACGCGTATCGTGGTACTGTTTGGTGATGACCATAAAAAACTGTGGGATATGACCGAAGAGACGTTGCGTGTCATCGTTGGTGACGAAGAGGCGTTCAAATCTACCAAAGATAAAGTTGCTGGTTTTAGAGCGGGTGCTGGTACCGTGCTATTCTTTGAAGATCAAGCGGTCGTTAGAGGCATGCAAGAAGCGGCGCCTTTATATGCGGAAAACTTCCCAGTGTGGTCAACCCAAACCAATGCCATGCATCAGTACGTCATTTGGACGGCGCTCGCCAGTATCAATGTTGGGGCAAATTTACAGCATTATAATCCTATCATTGATGAAAGAGTGGCTCACGCTTGGAACATTGATGCAGACTGGGAGCTCAAAGCCCAAATGGTGTTTGGCGCTATTGAACAGCCAGCCGGTGATAAAGAATTTAAGCCAGTCGATGAGCGCCTAAAAGTGTTTGGTGCATAGTTCAAATGATGGGCCCACGCTAAACAACTTCTTAGAATATGGGTGTGGTTGATATACAAAAGAAGAAAGTAAAAAAGCGCGGCTCAACGAAAGGTTGGGCCGCGCTTTTTCTATCTAAAAGCGTCTAAATAAGGAAAGGTTTAATCTAACAACGCATTGATTTTCTTGGGGCCTAAAACCATAACCCGCCTTAATTCGGCTTGCGGCGCATCAGACTGTTGGCGACCCACGCTGGACCAATCAATAAGAACTGTAAGTCCTCAAAAAATGATGGTTTTTTCCCTTCGATTTTATGACCAATAAACTGCCCAATCCAAGCGACAATAAAAATACCTGCCCAGATTTTAAAGCCCCATGGTAACGCCGCCATCACTGACAGACAAATGAGAATAAACATGCCCATCGCCAAAAACAGTGGCGTGGATAGACGCATGTAAAACAACAATACCAAGGCGCTAAGTACCAAGGTAAACCAGACTGATAGCGACATACCCATGCCAAGCAAACTGACAAAAATAGTCGGGACACATAACCAATGGATTTTTTTGTTAATCAGGTTTTGGTGACTGACAGAATACTCACTGAGCCATTGCTCCAGTGTGCGTTTAGACATTCGTTTTTGACGATGATAAGACATACTAACCTCCTTGTTAGTAGTTGAAACCATAGACTGACATTTATTATCAATCTGGGTATTAATATAGCTCTTAGAGTCAGTTGTAGCACTAATGGCGCCAATCTACCAGATTATCTGATAGACGGCTCAGTCAAAATCGGCCGTACCATCCGCGATGGTGGTCAAAATCACTCGTATATTAAAAAGCTAGCTGACGATATAAAGCGATTAGCCTTGCTCGCTGCGATACCATTCATAAAGACCAACAAACGCATTGACTTGATACACCATGGTTTGAATGGCAAAGATAAAATTGCCTGACATCAGGTTAACGATAAGCCAGACAAAATTGACGATAATCCATAGCCACCAGTTAAATGAGTAGCGCAAAATCATCGCGGCTTGGGCAGTAATGGAAAGCACAAAAGCGATCACATTGATCCAAAAAAAGGAAATAAACCCTAAGAACTGACTGTTGTCGTCCTCTACCACCGCATAACCGTAGCTCGCTAATAAATCGTTTATCGTTGGGAAGAGAGCAAGGCCAATGACAATGAATGCGGCGGTAATGAACCAAACCGCTTTGCTAGCAGATTTGGGTATCATGTCGCCATCAGGATCCGTATGTTTGGACCAATAAAAAATACCATAGACGTGGGTAAAGAAGTTAAAAAGTGGTGCTAGCATTAAACCCACGGCACCTGAGGTCGCTTGCACAATCACTTCGCCAGCGGTTGCGCCCATACCGAAGCCATTGCCCATGACGTTTTTGCGAAAAGACAGCGATACAACACACACCAGACCAATAAACGAGACCGCCAAATAAAACCAATCAAGCATGGTATGGTCTGTGGTCAGCCAAAAGCCTGCGGATAAGGCAATGACGCCGCAAATAAACCAAATAACAATCCATTGCATCGCCCATTTCCCGGTGATGTTGTCCAATAGCTGAATACGCATAGTTTTTTTCCTAACATGATGACTGATTTTAATAAGGTGTTGCCTGAAACGCGCTGGCTGACTCAATGATTATTGTAAATATGTTGATCGATAAATAGTAATGCTTGCTGATAGCGTGCGTCATAGTCAGGCTTATCAATCAAGTATGGCTCGATATGGTGACGGGCAAAAATATCGATCAGCCGCTGCTCAAACCGTCCACGGGCTTCAGGCGTTCCTAAAGAGCGCATGCCGTCGTCGATCCACGGCGTGTTGTTATCCAGCATAATCGTATGATCTAAGCGAAACTCATCAATACAAGCGGCCACAAAAGGGTGAGGGCGCCCTTCATATTCTTCACAGAATGCCTGTGTGGTGACAAAATCCGTATCAACGATGGTGACAGGGGCGGTTGCCACCGCTGCCGCATCTCGTATCGCTTGCGCATGATTGAGCGAAATGGGACCATAGTCACTATACTGAAGCCCAACCTCTTTGCCGCCCAAGTCTGTCCCAACGTACAGGCGACCCATCTCAAGGGCAAAGCTGGCACCATAATGATTGGCAAGCTTATGTACCAATGTCGTTTTGCCTGAGCTTTCACCGCCGACGATCGCCACCGTCTTGGTATAATTTCCGCGCGCTTGCGGGTGAATCGCTGACCAATGCGCGACGGGGTCGCAAGCTATAGCATAAGAGTCAAACTCAGGCTGCAGCGGGGTGGTGACCACTTGCAGCAGTAGCTGATCTTGAACTGCACTCTGGGTCAGGGGGTGGTTATCAGCCACGAATAATACCGTCTGTGTTGGCAGCTCTAGTGCCGCCACCAAGCGTTGTAATTTCGCGTTACTCACAGTCACATCAATACTGACATCAGCGAAATGCTCATGGAGCGGCAGCTCAATCTCATGCGTGGTATGAATGTGAATGAATGGCATATCTGCACAGGCCATTTGTAGCCAGCGCGCTTTGTCTTGTAAGGTGATGGCAAAGTCTGGATGCGGTGATGGATGCGCCATAATAACGATGTGTAGTTTCTTTGCTTGTCCTGCTGCATACAATATGCTGCGCATCTGCCCCAGATGCAAAGGTTCAAAGTGTCCAATCATCAATCCCGTGTCGTATATAGCCATTCTTGTTTTAACCTTTTTTGTCTGATTATGGGTAGTTTTAACGATGACTCATCTAAACTTAAGTGATTTATCAGCATGGTATAAAGGTTTTTGGGGATTTGCAGGTAGGTTATTGTAAACGGGAGTGGTGCGCTGACTTCTTTAGAAACTACAGACCCTACTTTTCTAACAGTGACAGACGTGGTTTGTTATAAATCTAGCGCAGATTAGACAGTCAACTTTTCGTCCGTCTTTTTACACCGCTCATTTTATGAAGTTCAAATGCCGCTTATGTGCTTGATTATATGTGCAAATCACAGAATGCCAAACGCAAATTGGTAAGGTTTGAGCAATAAAACCAACTCTGAAACATTTTGAAATACTTATTTAAAATCAGCAAGTTAAGAGGCTTTATGACAGAATGTGGCAAGCTCAAGTAGCATAAACTCACAAAGTACGCCTACATTTTCAACAGATACATGCTTAATAGTTGATATAATTATTCACAAGTTAAGAAGATTGCTTTAGTTTAAAAACTAAAGACAAAAAATGAAGTAAAAAAACTAGAAAAAATAAACAAAATAATCGATAGAGAGGTAGTTGATTTGGCTAAATTAGCAAAGTTACATCGCTCACAGAACAATCGTATGATTGCAGGTGTGATGGGCGGAATTGCAGAGTATGCAGGCTGGTCACCCACTTGGGTCAGACTGTTATTTATTATTATTTCATCGCTAAGTGCTGCCGTCCCCGGTATCTTAATTTACATTGTTTTATGGGTAGTGATGCCAAAAGCGACCAATCAATCTTATCAATAAGACTGATGCAGTAGTAAAAATTTCTTTTAGAAAGAAAGTTTAGATAATAAAGCTTAAACAACACTGTTCCTCTTAAAGTATTATTTTTCTAAAAAGCAGTGTCCTTAAAAAGATAAGTTCCTTAAAAAACAAAAAGCCTGACCAATCAGGATGCCCGCGATATACTTTTCCTCCTGCCCAGATGCTAACGCGTTTGGGTATTTTTTTATTTGTGACTGTGGTCGTTTGCATCCTTAGCGTTTGGGAGCAAATAGGCGATACAACTGAGTATTTATGCACACAATGTAAATTTAGTTGTGGTAAATATGGATAAAATAGTCAATTTTTAGTAAGGTGAGCAGGCAAATAGAGTCGTTGCCAAATAGGTCATACGAGCGCTATCAGAGATTTATTTAATCATACTCATTCCACAGTGGCTTTACTATGAAAACCCAAACTATGACATCCGAAGCGACAACCCCGATGATACAAGATAGAGAACCCCAACCGATGACCTTTCAAGATTTAATCCTTACCCTACAAAATTATTGGGCCGATAAAGGCTGCGTGGTGTTGCAACCCTATGATATGGAGGTTGGCGCGGGTACTTTTCATACCGCGACGTTTTTGCGTTCATTAGGTCCTGAGCGTTGGAATGCCGCTTATGTACAGCCGTCACGCCGCCCAACTGATGGTCGCTATGGTGACAACCCAAACCGTTTACAGCACTATTATCAGTTTCAAGTGGTACTCAAGCCCAATCCGCCCAATATTCAAGAGTTGTATTTGGACTCACTACGCGCCATCGGTATCGATCCGTTGGTGCATGATGTCCGTTTTGTGGAAGACAACTGGGAGTCACCAACGCTTGGCGCGTGGGGGCTTGGTTGGGAGATTTGGCTAAACGGTATGGAAGTGACCCAGTTTACCTACTTCCAGCAAGTAGGCGGTATCGAGTGCTTCCCAGTCACGGGTGAGATCACTTATGGTCTTGAGCGTTTGGCCATGTATGTGCAGGGCGTCGATAGCGTTTATGATTTGGTGTGGGCAGATGGTGAGTTTGGCCGTGTCACTTATGGTGATGTTTTCCACCAAAACGAAGTTGAGCAGTCTACTTATAACTTTGAGCACGCTGATGTGCCGATGATGGGCGAGATGTTTGATTTTTATGAGCAGCAAGCAGACAAGTTGGTCGAAGCAGGACTGCCGTTGCCAGCTTATGAGATGGTACTAAAAGCATCCCACGCCTTTAATTTGCTCGATGCGCGCGGTGCTATTTCAGTCACGGAGCGTCAGCGTTTTATCTTACGCGTACGTACGCTTGCGCGTAAGGTCGCTTTTGGGTATGTCGAAGCACGTGCCAAACTGGGCTTCCCGTTAGCAGATGAAGCGCATCGCCAAGACGCGCTTGATAAGTATTTGCCAAAAGAAGACGTGGCAACAGAAGACTTAGAAATAGAAAAGACTGACAACAATCAGTCTACTAATAACCAATCTACTAACAAGAAATAGGAGCATCCCATGAGTACTATTCTATTTGAACTGGGGTGTGAAGAGCTACCTCCAAAAAGCCTAAAGCCGTTACGTGATGCGCTACAAGCAAGTGTCACTGAGCAATTAACGGACGCGGATATCAGCTTTGATAGCATCAAAGCCTTTGCAGCCCCGCGTCGTTTAGCGATTCAGATTCAGGGCATTAGCGACAAGCAGCCTGATCGCACTGAGCAAAAACGCGGACCAGCAATCAAAGCGGCGTTTGATGCCGATGGCAATCCAACACGTGCGGCGATGGGTTTTGCCAAAGGTTTGGGCATTGAAGCCAGCGAGCTGACAACCATAAACACCGATAAAGGTGACTATGTCGGCTATGAGCAAACCATTCATGGGCAAGCCACCACTGAGCTGCTGCCTGCTATTTTTCAAACCGCGCTTGATAATTTGCCCATTGCAAAGCGTATGCGTTCAGGCGCATCAAGAGATGAGTTTGTGCGTCCAGTACAGTGGGCGGTATTGATGCAGGATGATGCCATCATTGATGCCACTATCCAAGGACACCAGACGGGCACGCAAACCCGTGGTCACCGTTTCCACAGCCCTGACTATCACACTATTGCTCATGCGAATGATTATGAGCAGCTGCTCGATAGTTTAAAAGTCGTGGCAGATTTTGATAAGCGTCAAATGCTAATCAAAAACCAAGTCAAAGCGTTGGCAGATGAAGTCAACTCTGACGCCATCGTACCGCAAGATTTATTGGACGAAGTCACCGCATTGGTTGACTTCCCGATTGCGCTACGGGCAAGCTTTGAAGCACGTTTTTTACAAGTGCCACAAGAAGCGCTGATTTCTACCATGCAAGCGGATCAAAAATATTTCTGTCTAACGGATAAAGCAGGCAAGTTGCAGCCTTACTTTATTTTCATTACCAATATCGAGTCCAAAGATCCCAATCAGATCATTGAAGGCAACGAAAAAGTCGTGCGTCCGCGTTTGGCTGATGCCGAATTTTTCTTCTTACAAGATCAAAAACAGCCGTTATTTGCACTCACAGAGAGCCTCAAAACTCGTGTGTTCCAAGATAAACTAGGCACCATCTGGGAGAAATCTGAGCGTATCGCCAAGCTTGCCGCCTTTATTGCTACCTTAATGCAACAGCAAGGGCGTGAGATTAGCGTTGATGAGACAGTACGTGCTGCGATATTGTCCAAAGCAGATTTGGCAAGCTCACTCGTTGGTGAATACCCTGAACTGCAAGGAATTGCAGGTACTTATTATGCGCGTCTGAACGGAGAGCCTGAAGCGGTTGCGGCCAGCTTAGAAGAGCAATATCTGCCAAAGTTCAGTGGCGATGTCTTACCGCAGACACCGATTGGGATTTGTTTGGCGTTGGCGGATCGTTTGGATACGCTGGTTGGTATTTTTGCTATTGACCAAGCACCGACGGGTTCAAAAGACCCGTTTAGCTTACGCCGTTCGGCCATCGGTATCTTACGTATTTTAATCGAAAAGCAGCTACCCATTAACTTGGTTGCACTGGTTGAACAAGCGATTAAAAACTACAGTGATGCTAAAGGCAGTAAGATTGCTAAAATGGGTGATACCTTTACCCAGGTAATGGCATTCTTAAACTCACGCTATCGTGCGATGTACACCGAGCAAGGCGTTAGCGTTGATACGATTCAAGCGGTACAGGCAATCAATCCGCATATGCCGCTTGATTTTGACCAGCGTATTCGTGCGGTACAAGCGTTTAGTGAACTGTCACAAGCCTCCATGTTGGCCGACTCCAACAAGCGCGTGGCTAATATATTAGCCAAGTCAGAAATGAATGTCGCTGACACTGTTGATGAGGCGCTATTGGCTGAGCCTGCTGAGCAGAGCTTATACAGCAGCGTGCGTGAGGCGCAGACGGCAGTGACTCCGCTACTCGAAAAAGCGGACTATACGCAAGTGCTGCAAACGCTTGCCAGCTTAGATGAGCCATTGTCCCAGTTCTTTGATAATGTGATGGTCAATAGTGAAGATGATGCTTTGAAGAATAATCGCTTAGCATTGCTAAAGCAGGTTCGCGCCTTGTTTTTAACGGTGGCTGATATTAGTGAGTTACAGTTATAATCTGCTGAAAACCAATCACTGGTTTAATGGATTGGTTATACAAAAAACTGGCTTTGTATGGCCAGTTTTTTATCCCTTACCGCGCTAATTTATACCCGAAGGAGTACTGCCGTGTTTGGTGTTATTATTGTCATTCTTATGATTTGGGCGGTGATGTGGGCATTTTATAAGTTTATGTACCCGCGTCCACCCAAAAGCATGATGCCAAAAAAAGGCGATGTCACCACCCCGCGTACCTGTGATTTTTGCGGCAATAGCTTGGCAGAATATCGCGGTGTACTCGAGACCAATCCAGAGTTAGCCATAACGGATGAGAGCGGTATTGACAGTAAGAAGGAATTGTTCTTTTGCAATTACGAGCATCAGGCCGACTTTCATGCAGGCAAGGTCTATCAACCTCACGTGTAAGTAGATCGTTTGTCGCTTATAGTTGATCCACTTTAAAAAGGTCACCGTTCTGCTGGATTGACTATAGGTACAAAAAAGAAAAAGCGCTTAGCTTGATTGGCTAGGCGCTTATCTGTTTAAGAAATCACTATCAGCTTACAAAATCGACTGTGCGTCTTTCATGATTTTATTGAGTAGGGCTTCAGACTGTTTGTTTTGCTGTAAGCGATCTTCCTCACTTCTTTTATTTGCGTCGATTTTCTCATACAGATTTAAGCAGCACAGTACCAGTATGCTTTCTTGGCTGAGGCTAGGGGCGTCTCTTTTTAGTTCAAGGGTATAGTTATTGATATAAGAGACCGCTGAAAGCAGCTCCTCTTGTTCGTGTACGGGGCAAAAAATTGGATAGGTCACGCCCGCAATTGCAATGTCTACTTTTTTGATTTGGGGTTCAGGGTTTTTGGTCATTTTATTAGTCGGCTGCGATTGCAGTCCTGTACTTTGTGCTTGGTTGTCTTTGATTTGAGGGTTTTTGGGCTGTTTTTCTATAAGTTTGCTTTGGTCATCGGTCATGATAAATCCTACAATATTTAGTCAGTAAAGGGTGTGGTATAAGGTAGTAAAAATAGAGTGGCACCATTCGATAAAGGATAGGGTTTTTATCTATTTTGACGACTCATTAACCTTCTGCTTGGTCGATACGGGTTAAGCGTTTTAATACGACCTGTGTGCGCTCAGCGGCCAGTTGATTCTTTTTTTGTAGTTCACTATTTTGTTGTTTGATATCGTGATACTGCTGCTTTAACTCATTATTTTGCTGCTGCAGTTCGCTGTTTTGTTGTTGTAGTTGGCTGATCTGTTTTTGCAGCTTGTCTTGCTCTTCACCAATCATGTGATGCGCTTCTGCAAGGTTTTGGTAGCGTTTATCGAGATCGTTCAGTTGTTTTTTGGCACCGTCACGTTCTGTATGGCTGGTATTGAGCTTGGTTTTTAGGGCGGCAAGCTCTTGAGGATCAGTAACAGGGTTTTGTTTAAGACTGCTAAGTTCAGCACTGACAAGCTGATACTGTTTTTTGATGTCGAGTACCATTTTTTCTAATATTTTAAGTTGATCATACATAGTCAGTTTTTATCCTTAACAAGTAAGCGTGGATGAATTTTGTTTTCTGCGTTTAATAATGCCATAGGTGACCGCATAATATCTATATCAACAAAGTAATTACACGTATTAGGCTTGGTCTTTTTACGGTTACTAGCCGTGGTTTTGTCAGTGACATTGCACGGCGTCTACTTCTATTTTTTCAGCAATAATCAATCACTAGGACATCTATTATGAATGACAATATATCTGGCTGGAATACTTGGCTGACCGCTTTTGATGACTGGACTGATGTGTCTATCAGTGAGGTACACGGTTTGATGACAGGGCTGATGACGGCTTGTAATGCCCCTGACGAAAAGGTATGGGCGAAGGTGTTTGAGGAGTTGAGTTTTGCGCCATTACCAGAGCCTGCTTTGACCTTATTGGCTGAAGAAGCGGAAGATACCGTGTTTCAGCTTAAAGACAAAGATGATGCCTATTCTTATATGCCGCTGATACCTGATGATGAACACGATTTATACGAGCGCGTGATGGCATTGAAACAGTGGGCGAATGGTTTTATGACCGGCTTTGGCATTACCGACTGCCGTCTCACCAGTGAAGAAAATGAGATGCTCTCGGATTTGGCCAAAATTGGCGCGATACGCCTTGAAGACGATGAAGATTTTGAAGGTGGTGAAGAGTCCTATCTATATATCTATGAGTTTGCGCGTATGGTGCCAGTGAGCTTTGCCACTCGTAAGCGTAAGCCAGTCAAAGACATCGCCCTCATCTCTGGACTTGCTCTCGATGCCAAAACGACTCAAGAGCTACAAGCAGAAGGTAAGCTGCCAAAACCAATGCCACCAGTCGTTGATGCGATGAACCAAAATAATCCATCGTAGATGATGTGATTTGATAAGACAAAAAGACTCGCTTTTTTATCTTACATCGTGATAAGGATATTTCATGACTTCTCTCAACAAGAATCAGCTAAAAAATGTGTCTTACCCTAAACAAAGCATCGATTGGCTAACCCGTTTGATTGGCTTTGATACCGTCAGTCGGCACTCAAACTTAGACCTCATTGAAGATGTGCAAGGCTACTGTGAGCATTTGGGTCTAACGGTAGATTTGACCTTCAATGAGGCCAAAAATAAAGCCAATCTATTTGTGACCGTGCCAGCAGGAGAAAACGCGGATAAAGTGGACAATGGGCTGGTACTGTCAGGGCATACGGATGTGGTGCCAGTTGATGGTCAAGAGTGGTCATCAGATCCTTTTAACGCGGCGATCCGTGGTGACAAGCTATACGGGCGCGGCGCTTGTGATATGAAAGGCTTTATCGCTTGTGCGTTGACGCTACTGCCACAGGCTGTACAGTTATCAAACAGTGGTCAGCTACGTCGTCCATTGCACTTGGCGTTGTCATTTGATGAAGAGGTGGGCTGCTTAGGTGCACCCTTGATATTAGCTGATCTAAAAGCGCGCGGTATTACGCCTGATTATTGCATCGTGGGTGAGCCGACCAATATGGCGATGGTGGTCGCCCATAAAGGCATTGCTGTTTATCGTTGCCGTGTACATGGTAAGTCTGCGCATTCATCACTGACGGCGCAAGGGGTCAATGCCATCAGCTATGCCAGCCGTTTGATCGGATACGTCGATACTTTGGCAGAAGAGATAAGTTGTCGCGAAGACAATGATGCGCTGTTTGATGTGCCTTATTCGACCTTATCTGTCGGCACCATCCACGGTGGTACAGCGACCAACATTGTGCCCAATCTGTGTGAGTTTACTTTTGATTACCGCAATTTGCCGCATATGACGCAAGACGATATATTAGCACCGATCCAAGCAAAGGTGGCAGAGCTGAGCGCACAAATGCAAGCGCGTGCCCCAGAGACAGGGATTGAGCTGATGCAAGAAGAAAGCGTGCCGGCTATGACCGATAACGATAGCGCTGAGCTACAAGCGTTAATAGCGGCTCTAACGGGGGATGATGACCGTCACAAAGTGGCTTATGCGACGGAAGGTGGTCAGTTTACCAATGCAGGTATTCCAACGATTATTTGTGGCCCTGGTAGTATTGAACAAGCTCACAAGGCGGATGAGTATGTTGAGCTTAGCGAAGTGGCACGCTGTGATGAATTTTTACAGAAGTTGCTCACAAGCTGTACGCTCAAGTAATCTATAAAAAGCGCGCTGTCCATTTTTGATATTCGGTAGTCGATTGCTTAACATTTTTTATAAATAACGACGTAGGGGTTGGCTGATGTCTTGGCATCTGTTTGCGGTATTTTTTGCAAGTACATTTTTGATTTCAGCGACCCCAGGTCCGAACATGCTATTAGCGTTTCAATATGGGATGAATTATGGCGTGAAGCGTACGCTGTGGACGCTGGCGGGCTTGAGTCTTGGTTTGTTTATTTTACTGCTCTCAACTTTGCTAGGTTTGGATGTTATCAGTCGCCAATCGCCTTGGTTGCTGACGGTGATCAAAGCGGTAGGAGCGGCCTATTTGATTTATTTGGGGATCAGCTCGTGGCGTGATGCTGGTGGTAGCTTGATGAAGGATGCGCGCGAGATGAGCGAGGAAGTCGCCATTGACTACCTTGCCTATGACGAAGCTACAGCTGATACCCCCAAACCGCGCTCGCTCTCTAGTGCTGCGGTTACATTTGCCCCAAGTAATATGACGTTGTTTCGTACGGGTGTTTGGGTGTCTTTATCCAACCCAAAAGCCATCTTGTTCTTTGCTGCTTTCTTCCCCAAGTTTATCAATTTTAGCGCGCCGTTATGGCCACAATACATTTTATTGACCATCGGATTGTTTTTCAGTGAGACGATTTGGCAGATCGTTTACACCCTAGGCGGTAAGAAGCTGGCAAGCTGGCTGGATGTTGGCAGTCGCTTGGCTTGGCTTAACCGTGGTTGCGGTGTCATATTTATAGTGATTGCGGCTGCGCTATTGGCTGAAGTTATAAACAGTTTTATGGTTTAAAATATAGTCGATTCATTTTGAGAGCGACACAGGACGATTATGAGAGATTTTTACAGCTTTATGTGAGCGAGCACACTTCGAACTGGCGATAAAAAAGCCGTTCACTATATTTATAATAGTGAACGGCTTTTTTATTGATGCACACTCAGCTTTTAAACATTTAAGCCAATACCTCGATTAGCTCACCCTTCACCATATGCGGGCTGACAAAATCAGTAACGCGGACACTAACGATTTTACCGAGCAGCTCATTCATTTGCTCTTCATCGTACGGGAACATAACCGTACGTGTATTGTCTGCCGTACCGATTAAACAATCAGGGTGACGGTTGGCAATTTGTTCAACCAACACGCGAGTTGTGGTACCCACCATCTCATGCGTTTTAGCAAGTGTCGAGTCGATGATAACCTTTTGAAACTCAGCCAAGCGTGCTTTTTTGGTCGTGAAGCTGACATCATCTGGCAACTCTGCGGCTGGGGTTCCCGGACGCTTAGAATAAATAAAGCTATAAGAGTGATCGAAGTTTAATTCTTTTGCCAAGTTCAACGTTTCTTGGAAGTGTTCATCTGTCTCACCTGGGAAGCCAATGATAAAGTCGCTAGACAAGTGGATATCAGGACGAATGGCTTTTAGTTTATTAATTTGATTGATGTAGACATCAATGGTGTGGTTACGCTTCATAGCAGCCAGAATCGCATTGGAGCCACTTTGTACGGGCAGATGTAAGTGTGACACCAGCTCTGGCAGCTTGGCATAAGCGTCAATGATATCGTCGGTAAACTCGAGCGGGTGGCTGGTGGTATAACGTATACGCTCAACGCCATCGACATGCGACACATAGTGCAATAGCTCGGCGAAGCGGCAGACACTGCCATCGTCTTTTTCGCCACGATAGCCATTGACGTTTTGGCCCAACAAGTTGATCTCACGGATACCTTGCGCCGCTAAGCTGTCAATCTCAGCCAATACATCATCAAGTGGGCGCGACAACTCTTCACCGCGGGTATAAGGAACGACGCAGAATGAGCAATATTTTGAGCAACCTTCCATAATGGAGACAAAGGCTTTATAGCCTTCTACTCTTGGTTCTGGTAGGAAATCAAATTTTTCAATACTTGGGAAGGATACGTCAATGGTGCCGATACGGTTCTTAGGAGAGACATCGCGCTGCTCGTTCGATTGATCATATAGCTCTGGCAAACGGTGTAAGGTTTGCGGGCCGAACACCATATCGACGTATGGGGCGCGCTTTTGAATGTTATCGCCTTCTTGTGAGGCCACGCAGCCGCCAACCCCGATGACTAGGTCGGGACGTTTTTCTTTTAGTTTGCGCCAGCGACCCAGTTCTGAAAAGACTTTTTCTTGCGCTTTTTCACGAATAGAGCAGGTGTTCATCAGGAGTACATCGGCTTCATCGATATCGTGTGTCACTTCCATGCCGTGTGAGTCACCAAGTACGTCAAGCATCTTGCCTGAGTCATAGACGTTCATTTGACAGCCTTGAGTGGTGACAAAGACCTTTTTAGGAGGGGTACTGTGGACAGGCGATTGCGCTGAACTTGGTTCTTTGAGTGCAGTGACAGCAGGCGCGGCAGCAGTTGTTTTAGCAACAGCAGCGTCATTATTAATGCGGGGATTAAATACAGTAACACTCATAAGGATAAGTCCATGATTGACTAAAAATATAGCGGGGTAGCCGATTAACAGGTGGCGTATTTTATCACAACCCGCTCCCAATGTGAAAAATTAGCACGGGCAATTTAGGACCATTATCATAGATAATTCATAACAGTATCAAATGTTTACTGGGATTAGCAGCGCTTTTAGTAAAAACTACCCGCCACTATCACTTCTATGTTACACCGCGCTGTCCTATTTATTAACGAAAGGTAAAGGTGATGGTTGAAAGTGCAACGAGTATAGTATGATAAGCGCCATAGCCTTAGCGGTACTCGGCAATTCGTGGTTTATAAATGTGTAGTGATATAATAAAGAGAGACAATATGACAAAGTTGCGCGTTGCTCATAGCATCAAGGATAGAGAGTCGACTGATCAAAAGGATGGTGCAAAGCGCCTCAAAGCAAGTCGGCTAAGAGTGAGTGCGCTGAGCTTGGCGACGGCAGTCAGTGTGCTAGGATTGTCGCAAGTTGCTTGTGCCGAGCTGTGGGGCGATGATCAAGAGGGCTATCAGCAAGATCGCAGCTATCAACAAGATAGTGGTGCAAGCTCATTTACCGCGGCAGCCATTGCGGCAGAGCGCGGCGACATGAGTGCCCTTTACAGTTATGAGCAAGCCATGAGCGGCAGTCTGTTTGCCATGTATCCGACTTATTGGCGGATGAATTTAGACCTAAACTCGCAAAGTGCAGCTGCTGTGTCACAGTTTGTGCGCCAGTATCCCAATACCGTGATGGCAGAAAAGCTGGTGGCTGATTTTGCTGAAACCAAAGCGGGTTCTAATGAATACGCATCTGTCAGACAAGTGGCAAATCTCATTACCAATGCTGATGCAAGCGAGCGCTGTGCCGTGGCGCTTGGGTTTAATAACGGCGGTGATACCATGCGTGCCATGGCAGCAAAGTCAGATGTTTGGCTCACGACCATGAAACAGCCAGCCTTGTGTGAGCAGTTGGCGATGGAGATGAATAATAACGCGCTGATTAGCAATCAAGATAGGGCGGCTCGTCTTAAACGTATGCTACGTATCGGTAAGACGGGTGACATCATGGCATTGTCATCACGTCTTGGTACGCCGATTGCTTATTCAGCACTAAGTGACATTCAGCTGAATCCATCTTCGTTCTTTAGCCGTTTTGGCCGTGAGCCTGCCAGTCAAACCAACCAATATCTGTATTTATATGCGTTGGGACGTGTGGCTGATAAGTCTTATCGTGAAGCCGCGCTCCAGTTAGATTTTGATATCAAGCAAGACAACCAGCGCTCAATCAGATTGTTGAATGATGAGACCCGTCGTTATGCGTATCGCATATTGGGGGTGAAGCGCATGAACTATAACACTGATGATGGGTTTAGCGCTGAGGCGGTTGACTGGTTTCGTAACAGTTTAGACGATGACTTTAACTTTGAAGAAGCGGAAGATTACGCCATGGCGGCGATTCGCTTTGGCCGCTGGGATGATGTCGTTGAAGCTATCTCCAAGATGGATAGTGAAACCCAAAAAGACAATCAGTGGCAGTATTGGCTGGCACGCGCTTATGAGCAGTCAAGCAATGCCAATAAGCGCAGTATCGCTAAAAAAATGTATCAGAACCTAGCAAAAAGTAACGATTATTATGGACTGATGGCAAAAGATAAAATCGGTCAGCGTTTTGATGCCAGTCGTTTGGGTGGTCATCATTTACCAAATGTCAGTAATGCTGACCGTGCGCGTGTCATGCAAGATGCAAACTTCGCTCGTGCTTTTGCCTTATATAATGCGGATGTCAGCCGTGCCTATGCCAATCGTGAGTGGAACTGGGCGGTGAAGCAGGCGCGTGACAATCGTGATGATAATTTAATCGTAGCTGCGGCTCGTCAAGCCTATGATCTGGGCTGGCTCGACCGTGCGATTTATGCCATTGATAATACTGATAGAGTCGATAGCTTGGCCCTGTCGCATCCAATGCCGCACCAAGATGCTGTGGTACGTTATAGTCAATCGGCAGGTATTGATCCTGCATGGGCATATGGCATTATGCGTCAAGAAAGCCGTTTTGTGACCTCGGCGCGCTCAAATGTTGGCGCTAGTGGTCTGATGCAAATCATGCCGGACACTGCAAAATACGTTGCCCGTCATTTGGGCGAGACCTATAGTGCCAGCCGCGCCAACAGTGGCGATACCAATATCCGTTATGGTACTTGGTACATGGGTGATATTTTTAAAAGGTTGAACCAGCAACCTGCGGTAGCAACGGCTGGCTATAACGCTGGACCGAACAATGCCAAGCGCTGGCAGCCCGCTTACGGATCACTAGCAGCTGACCAATATATTGAGTCGATAGCGTTCCCTGAAACGCGAAACTATGTCAAACATGTGATGGAAAACGCCACTATTTATAGTAGCTTATTAGGCCGTAATCAACCCATTAGTCAGCGTATGGGCACGGTTCCTGCCACGTTTTGATAGCCACAGCTTTGTGCGCCATAGACCACTAATGATTTATCTTTAGTGGTCTATTTTCATGTTCATATTGGCCTGTTTCCTAACGATAATGATAATGTTTACGTTTCTGCTATAGATTAAAAAAAACGTTTTGCTACCATTGCGTTAATTAGTGCCTTTAATTCGTGCTGATCAATCGATATCCATATTTTTTGTTAGCTCTATTCTTATGTTTGTGCGTGTTTAGTCTTGCGCGCTACGATCTAAGTTATAGTCCATGTTCTATCATTGCTAGATGCCTTCAGCCCTTATGATCAAAAAATATTTACGTCTGTTCCTATTATCAAAAGTGAGCCATCTCTCATCTGTTCAGGTGCAGGGACGTTCGCCCGTCAACCTGATCCCAACCCTTAATCAATCGACAATATTTTTCAAAAATAAACCTATCCAGCTCTTAGCGCCAGCACGCGCGGGTTTGATAGGCAAAAAGCCTACTGGCTATATGAATATTACCATGAGTATTGGCACGTTATTAATATTGCAAAGTGTCATGCTGCTGCCAGCACACGCTGCTAGCACTGCCAAAACCGGACAGCGTGTATTAATGGTTGAGATGACGCCGGCATTATGTAGCCTACAGCCAACGCGGGCTCGTATGCGTCAGTGTCTAGAAGGCTATTCATTAACGGTGTCAGGTTTGGACATGGGGTATGGTGAGCGCTGTGGGCGTGGAAGTGAACCGAGGCTGACACCGTTACAACTAAAAGTCGTCAACCGTGTCATGCCAGACACAACAGTGCGTAGCCAAGCATGGCAGCATTATGGTATCTGTAGCCCGCTTAGTGCCAGTAGTTACTTTCGACAAATTACCAACTATGCTGGTGCGTTAAAACTACCGGCGGAGTTGAACACTGGTAACAGCTATACGGTCTCTAAATCACGCTTTATCAATCAAATGACCCACCTAAATAGGGGCATGTCTTCGGCTAGTATTGACTTGGTTTGTCAGGCAGGCAATCGCCGTCAGCAAACCTTGACTGAAATCCATGTTTGTTATGAGGGCAGCGGCTTTGGTACTTGTCATGATGTTGTGGACAACTGTGGCAGTAAATTTGTCATCTCAGGCGGTAAATAATCTTTTTTATGGCTTTTTTTAACGGCTCTTTCATATTTATAGTTTCTTTTAAGGTTGTTTTGATAGTTGCTTTTACTGTTTATTCTGAGGCTGCTTGGGGTAATTTTAAGTAAAAACGGATCATATCTTCTGCCGACGCTAAGCTTGTTGCCGATCTCCATACGGTTTATACAAGCGAACATTACCCAACTTTTAAGTGTCTCCAGCGCTTTATCTGTATAAACCCTCGATTGTTTTAAAACCTGTCACGTATAAAATGTAACAATATAATGAGTAGTAGGCGTCTCATTGTCTCTAGACGATTTACCGAACGAAGTGCTACACTAGCTCTCGGTTTATACATGCTGCTATGCGGCAAACAAGTCGATGTCTAAAATGATAATCGTTCATTAGAATTATCTAATAATTAATTAGGGAGTATTCAATGTCAATGAAACAGCCTTTACGTGTTGCCGTCACTGGTGCCGCTGGTAATATCAGCTACGCGATGCTATTTCGTATTGCGTCTGGTGAGATGCTAGGTAAAGATCAGCCAGTTATTTTGCAATTGCTTGAAATCACGCCAGCTCTTGACGCCCTAAAGGGTGTGGTCATGGAATTAGAAGACTGTGCATTCCCATTATTGGCGGGTATCGTCCAAACTGATGATGCTAATGTTGCGTTTAAAGATATCGATTATGCTTTACTGGTTGGCGCACGTCCTCGTGGCCCAGGTATGGAACGTAAAGATTTGCTAGAAGCCAACGCTGCGATTTTCTCAGCGCAAGGTAAAGCATTAAATGACGTCGCAAGTCGTGATGTAAAAGTATTGGTTGTGGGTAACCCTGCCAACACGAATGCACTGATCGCTCAGCGTAACGCACCAGATCTTGATCCACGTAACTTCACTGCGATGACTCGCTTGGATCACAACCGTGCCATGGCACAGTTGGCTGAAAAGACTGACAGCACCGTCAATGACATCAAAAAAATGACGATCTGGGGCAACCATTCATCAACTCAGTATCCAGATTTAACCGCTTGCACTGTAAACGGCAAGCCTGCGCTAGATTTGGTTGATCGCGCGTGGTACGAAAACACTTATATCCCTGAAGTACAACAGCGCGGTGCGGCGATCATTAAAGCTCGCGGTGCTTCTTCTGCGGCTTCTGCTGCTAATGCTGCTATTGCACACATGCGCACGTGGGCATTAGGTACGGATGAGAACGATTGGGTATCAATGGGCGTTTACTCAAACGGCGAGTACGGTATCGCGGAAGGCTTAATCTACTCATTCCCTTGCACTTGTAGCAATGGCGACTGGTCTATCGTAGACGGCGTTGATGTGTCATCAGATTTCTCTAAAGAGAAAATGGCTGCGACTGAGCAAGAGCTTAGCGAAGAGCGTGATGCGGTTGCACATTTGCTACCATAAGTCAGTAACCTGCTAAAGTTGTCATATAGAAAAAGCCCTTTATTTGAACTGACCCCCATAAGTTGGACACAACTTATGGGGTATTTTTATGCGTTACGATCTGGACTTTAAGCTCAAAGTCATATCATACTATCGGCAAGGACATACCGGAGTCGCAACAGCAAAGAAGTTTGGACTTGATAAAAAGATAATCTCTAGATGGATTAATCAATACAAAAGCGGCGGTATAGAGGCTATCAAGCCAAAGGCGAGTAAAACT